>JAFYSG010000144.1 GCA_017559435.1 Lachnospiraceae bacterium | reverse complement strand
TGAATATCCTGCATGCCTCCGAACAAATCAACCAGCCCATCCTGTTCATTATATGCCATGGCATTGATGGTAAAATCCCGGCGCTTTAAGTCCTCCTCCAGATTGGGCGTAAAAGTTACTTCCTCCGGATGACGGCCATCCTCGTACTTACCATCAATCCGATATGTGGTCACTTCAAAACCTTCTTTGTCCAACATGACCGTTACCGTACCATGTTGGATTCCGGTGTCAATAGTCCGCCGAAAGAGCTTCTTTACTTCAAGAGGTGTAGCAGAAGTGGTGATATCCCAGTCATCCGGCACCCTGCCAAGAATCGAGTCCCGAATACAGCCGCCCACCGCGTAAGCCTCATAACCGGCTTCTGTTATACAATTTATGATTTGACAAACCTTTTCGGGCAGCTCTATTCTCATGGTCAATTCCTTTCGTATCACTTTAATGAAACCAATATCAGATTAATACCCTAATTCCTCACCAATCAATACAACCTCATACTCACATCCCACCGGTGCTTCCCACAAAACTACTAACCCTCTGCAGATTCTGTCAGGGCACTTACAATCATAGCATTTATCTGCCGTTACCGCACAAGGCGTCTTCTTCCCTAATCTTCTTGCATTCGGCGGTGCTGCAATGTTGCGGGATCTATAAATTGCGCTCTCCATGTCTGGTGTAATCTTATTGACGCCAGCCACCAAGTATACTTTTTTATGTCCATAAAGGGTAGCTGCCACTCTGTTGCCGGTATTATCAATATTTACTATCTCACCCGTCTCAGCCATACCATTGACAGAGGACAGATACACGTCTGCACTTCTGGCTGCTTTTAATACATCTGCACCGGTCTGTCCCTCAGGAATTCTCCAGTGCCACAGCACCTCATTGTTCTCAGACAATCTCTCGTAAAGACCCATTTGATCCAAAGTCACAGAACCTCCAAGACCTACTTTCTGCCCGGTGATCTGATTACAAATATACTGCGCCCCATCTTCTTTCTTATCAAAATAACTTACCTTAAATCCTCTGCTTTCCAAATTCTCCTGCAATTTCCGAATATCCATACGTAGCCCTCCCAGGTTACTTTACTCTTATTATACCTACTTAATAATTATTCGTCAAATAGTATATGAACAAAACACCCCTCCTTCTGACTGATTCTATGCCAAAAGGGAGGGGTGTCATTATTAGTATATTTATATTAAATTATTTCTCAGCGGTTGCAGATGTTTCAGCTGTTTGCGTTGAGTCAGTACCCTCCTGCTCAGTCAGGTCTGCTTCTACCTCAAGATAATACAGATTACCCTTAGGGTCATTTACTTCCATACTTTCCATCAAACCTCTTATATACTCACTCATGGTTGTACTTACCAATGTGTTCTGGATATTCAGCTCCCACTCAAAGTCACCAAACTCCTTGAAGTAGATTACATAGTCAGCAGCATCTTCCATCACGATGGCAGTGGTATCGCCATCCTTACGCTCTTCTGCAAAAACCCAGACAGCCATCTCCTCATCTAACACAGATGCGGTTATGCCTTCATAGAGACCATCTTCGGTACTGTACAGATCATCACTATACTTCTTGAACAGTTCAATGAAGCTCTCCTCAGTAGCAGCACCCTTTGTCCACTCGTCCAGGATCGCCTGTCCATCACCCTCCTCAGTCACGATCACACGTGCATTGGCGGTAGGCTCCTCTTTCAGATAACGCTTCTCGAATGCAACCACATAATATCTGTGATTGGTGGTATCTTCCACCATGGTAGTATCACCGGCTTTTCTGGAAGCGTCAAACAACCAGTCACTGTAATTACTATTAGCGTAAGACTTGGTATAATTCTCTTTCAGTTCACCATCTTTTGCAACAGTCTTCAGTGCTTCCTCAGCTTTCTTCTTTGCTTCTTTCATAGCAGCTTCGATCTCTGCTTCGGTAGGCTCTTCTGCAGTAAGCTCTGCATCCACCTGTACCAGACGGAAGTCTACAGAATCATAATTATCTTTATTCTCCTCATAGTACGCTACAACCTCTTCATCAGAAGGCATATTCTCTTCCATGAGTTTCTCTGTGTAAGCACTGATATACAGTGTATCCTTCACGATATTCTTGATCCTTCCCATTGTAGCATAAGAACCAAATGAATACTTCACATAACTATTCAAGGGAACTGCCGCCTCTGCTGCCTGATCCTTCAACATAGCCTTATAATCTTCCCATTTGTCACTTGTATCAAAGGTAAATCCCTCTGCTTTGGCTTCCTTCATCAGCGCCTTATTCTGCTGAATGGTCTGTACTGCCATCTGCTGGAAGAAATCATGCCAGGTCAGATACTCTGTATAGTACTGTGTAGACAGATCTCCAGTCAGATCCACACCCATCATGGACATGTACATACCATACTGATTGTAATAGGTACTCAGTGACATATTGTAGTAGTAGTCAAACTCAAACTTCGTAACCTTTTCTCCATCTACTTCCACAAAAGTCTCGTTCAATGCTATAAAGCTACGAATCGGAAACGATGCAATGAAGCACACGATTACCGCCAGAACCACGATTCCCACGATTCTGTTAATCTTTTTCTCCTTCAGATCCTTCGCTTCCTGCTCCCTTCTCTTTTGCATTTTCCGATCGTATCTGGTTACGACCTTCTCCTCCTTTACAGGAGCTTCTGTAATGTTTTCATTCTTAGACATAATGCATGTCTCCTTCCCTTTATTTCCATTCCCTCTGCTTTACGCTGACGGACGCTCATTCATTCTTTTGAAACAGCTGTACGTCGGCTCTAAACAGCCGGCATGGGCATCTTTTGCCCAGATTAGACTCATTATACCGCATTTTTTGTAAAAATGGTAGTCCTTTCACAATATTTTCACAAATCAGTTCAGCCATAGACGAAAAATTGGCGGAGAGCACCGCAGGTGCGGCTTTGCGAATGGGCGCGGGCTGAACGTCACTAGGGCAACTCTACAGCTGACACCCACTCTCTGTCATACTCCAGTACCTCTTCATATCCCACAGATAAAAGTTCTATTTTCATCTCTTTCAACAACTTCCGACTTTGCTCTTCACTCTCCGCCCGGATCATCTTCCAGGAGTAATCCACAATCACTTGCCTGCATGCAGCACGTTTATCCACTATTTCCTGTGGGTGATCATATGATTTAACCATCGTGTCCGGAGCATAAGAAGGTATTATGGCAAGACGATTATGATCGATCAAATATTCCATAGGCTC
>JAFYSG010000013.1 GCA_017559435.1 Lachnospiraceae bacterium | reverse complement strand
GATCTGTTTGCTGACGAGGCTGGGGTAGAAGGTTTTTACATCTTCTAAACGTGTCGTCTTTAAGCTTTGCCCATCTTCGGATGGGCTTTTTGCGTTAATGGCCACTCTGAAAAAGGAATTTCCTATAAAGTAAAAAACCCCGGAATTACGCACTGGCGCAACTCCGGGATACTTAAAGGGGAGGATTAAGTATTATTTTCATCCTTAGTAAGATCAAAGGAGGGGGGTCCGATGATAGTAGTATTATGCCACAGAAAAAAAGTATTATACATCATCATAAAACTTTTTTTACATTTCACTTGCCAGCAAGTAATTTAAATGGTATGCTACAGTAAGTAATATAAACCCTAAACATGATCACAATAGGAGTACTTTATGACACAGAATAAGACCAATAAAAACAAATCCGGTAAAAAAATTACTTCCAAGCAGATTGTTGCCATCATCGCCATCGTTCTGCTGGTTGCGATGTATCTGCTGACACTGATCGCAGCACTGTTCGATAATGCAAACAGTATGTTGCTCTTTCGTGCAAGCCTGATCGCAACATTTACTATTCCTTTGCTGACCTGGGTGTACATCTGGATGTACGGCAAGCTGACGCAGAAGCATACTATGGCAGACTTTGACCTTGGCGGTAAATCTTCCACTGAATACAAAGAATAAACATTAGCAGGAAAAGGCGCGGATCACTCCACGCCTAATTTCTTAAGTTCTTCCATGGCCTGTTCCTTGTTCTTGAACCAGATACCATGAATGCCCAGTTTCCTGGCAGCCTCAATATTTACGTAAATATCATCCAGAAATACAGTCTCCTGCGCGTTCAGGCCAAAGCGCTCCAAGAAAAGCAGGTAGATAGCCTCGTCCGGCTTGATCACCTTGTCCGCATAAGACAGAATCCCCCCATCCGTATAGGCTAAAAATGCCATAGCCTCTTTACACTGTACTTCCACCATTCGGGAACAGTTGGAAAGATAATAGACACCGTAACCTTTGGCTTTCAATTCTTTGATCCAAGGAATGGCGTAATCGGTGGGGAGCACGATATCTTTGTAATCTGCAAATGCTCTGCGGATCTGAGACTCGATCTCAGGGTCATTTCTCACGAAGCCTTCTATCAGCTCATCCTGGGTCCATACCCCTCTGTCAATCTCCTTCCACACAGGGGTTTTCACAGAAGCTTTGAGGATCCTCTCTGCCATTGTCTCATCAAAGCCTTTCCGTATAAGAAAACTCTTTGGGTCAAAATCAACCAACACATTTCCGATATCAAACACAATATTTCGAATCATATTCTTCTCCTAAACCTGTCATCGTTACATGGTTAAATCTTAACTCAAACAGCTGCCCATCGTCAATATATTTTGGCACAAAATCCCGCATCACACACCCCACCCCCGGTTTGCGCAGTGCAAACTGGGCTTACATCTTTTTTAACAGGCTCTCCCTATATATAATATGGTCTCTGCCCGGGCCATTGCTTATCATGGTGATGGGATAACCAATCTGTTCTTCCACAAACTCTATATACTTACGGCAATTCTTTGGAAGCTCCTCATAATTTTTAATGTTTCTAATATCACATTTCCAACCGGGCAACCCGGTAAGCACCGGTTTTGCTTTCTCCAGCTTACAAGTCACAGGGAAATCCGTGACCACTTCACCGTCAATCTCATACCCCACACATACAGGAATCTCATCCAGATACCCCAGCACATCCAGCACCGTAAAAGCTACATCCGTGGTTCCCTGAAGTCTGCAGCCATATTGGGAAGCCACGCAGTCAAACCACCCCATACGTCTGGGACGTCCCGTGGTAGCACCATACTCACCGCCGTCTCCCCCACGTCTTCTCAGTTCCTCTGCCTCATCCCCAAAGATCTCTGACACAAAAGCACCTGCTCCCACTGCGGAAGAATAAGCCTTACAAACCGTAATGATCTGCTTGATCTCATAAGGCGGCAGCCCTGCACCGATAGCACCGTAGGCAGCCAATGTGGAAGAAGAAGTAACCATAGGATAAATACCATGATCCGGATCCTTCAGCGTCCCCAACTGTCCTTCCAAAAGAATCGTCTTTCCTTCTTTCAACGCCCCATCCAAAAACACAGATACATCACACACATAAGGCGCCACCATGTCACGATACTCATGCAGAGTCTTTAACAATTCTGCCGGATCAATGGCCGGTTTGTGATACAGATGCTCAAGAAGCACATTCTTCATTTCACAGATATGCTTTACCTTTTCCTGCAAAATCTCCTCATCAAACAACTCACTTACCTGAAAACCAATCTTCGCAAACTTATCCGAATAAAATGGCGCAATCCCTGACTTCGTAGAGCCAAAAGACTTACCTCCCAGACGCTCCTCCTCATACTGATCAAACAAAATATGATAAGGCATCACAATTTGCACCCGGTCAGACACCAAAATCTTAGGCATCGGCACTCCCCTGTCAATAAGAGATTGAATCTCCTTGCACAAAATCGGAATATTCAGCGCCACGCCATTCCCGATCACATTGGTCGTATGATCATAAAACACCCCTGAAGGCAGCGTGTGCAACGCAAACTTTCCATAATGATTCACAATCGTATGCCCGGCATTGGCACCACCCTGAAACCGAATAACAATATCCGCCTCCTCTGCCAACATATCCGTAATCTTACCTTTCCCTTCATCGCCCCAATTAGCGCCCACTACTGCTTTTACCATGATTCCTCCATTCTTTTTGCGGTGGGGG
>JAFYSG010000143.1 GCA_017559435.1 Lachnospiraceae bacterium | reverse complement strand
TCCTTTGGTGAAGTACAATGTTCTTCCAGGTATCCGGCAAGAGCCAGAGACCTTGCAGCGGGGAAAGAATATCCTTGTTTCAGGCAGGTGGTCAGGTGATTGCGAAATGTATCCGGTTCCTTGACAAGAATCTCTGCAATCTGCGTAAGTACAGCCACATCGCCGCACTCACTGCCAAAGCACAGGCAGTCTACCACACCAAGTTGATCAAGCAGGGATACGGCACCATGTGCATAATATTCTGCGCTGGCACAGGCATAGTAGGAGGGGATCTCCAATACCAGATCTGCGCCGTTTTTAAGTGCCATTTCTGCACGGGCATACTTATGGATCATGGCAGGAGTACCTCTTTGCATAAAATTACCACTTAAGGCGATAATGGTATAATCAGCGCCGGTGCTTGCCCGGGAAGCTTCCAGGTGATATTTATGTCCGTTATGAAAGGGATTATATTCGGCAATAATACCGTTAACTTTCATGTGTAAGTTCCTCCTATATTTTTTTGTGTTTTCTTCGATAATTCTTTAACAACATGTTTGTGAAAATATACAATTAAGCGCCTATTTTGCCTTGTACATTGGCCTTTTATTTAGTATAATACAAAAAGAGAGGTTTGTTAAGAGAAAATTACAAGCTTATGAAAAAAATAATGGAAAGCGGGAGAACCGCCGGAAAGGAGAAAGATATGTCATATATTGACAAGATCAAAGAACGAGCCAGACTCGATAAGAAGACAATCGTTTTACCGGAGAGTAACGATAAGAGAACGTTACAGGCAGCTGCCAAAATTATGGAAGAGGGTATTGCCAAGATTGTAATGGTAGGTAATGAAGAGAAGATCATGGATGATGCCGGCTGTCTGGAGGTAGATCTGACCGGTGTGGAAGTGATTGATCCGCAGAGCACTCCCAAGTTAGATGATTATGTAAATTTATTATATGAGACCAGAAAAGCAAAGGGGATGACGCCGGAACAGGCAAGAGAGATCCTGCTTAAGGATTATCTGACCTTTGGTATTGTGATGGTTAAGGCCGGTGATGCAGATGGCATGGTAGCCGGAGCATGTCATTCCACTGCGGATACATTAAGACCTGCACTGCAGATCTTAAAGACAGCACCCGGTGTGAAACTGGTGTCTGCATTTTTTGTTATGGATACCCAGTTTAAGGATCAGGGTGAAGACGGAGCCTTTGTTTTTGCAGACTGTGGTTTGAATCAGGATCCCACCGCAGAGGAGCTGGCAGCTATCGCAGATAGTTCTGCAAGAAGCTTTAAGGCACTGGTAGGACCTAATCCGGTGGTCGCTATGCTCAGTCATTCTACCAAGGGAAGTGCAAAGCATACACTGGTGGATAAAGTTGCAGAGGCTACAAGGATTGCACATGAGCAGTATCCTCATGTGGTACTGGATGGAGAATTGCAGGTTGATGCTGCGTTGGTTCCCGCTGTAGCGAAGTCCAAGGCACCCGAAAGTCCGGTAGAAGGTAAGGCTAACGTATTGATCTTCCCTAATCTGGATGCAGGTAATATAGGTTATAAATTGGTGCAGAGACTGGGTGGTGCAGAGGCTTATGGTCCTATGCTTCAGGGAATTGCAAAGCCGGTTAATGACCTGTCCCGTGGATGTTCCTGGGAAGATATCGTAGGCGTAGTGGCACTGACCGCTGTACAGGCACAGCTTTAATTTGATTAAAATAGAAAGGTGAAAATAAAATGAATATTTTAGTTATCAATTGTGGTAGTTCTTCTTTAAAATTCCAGTTGATCAATTCAGAGTCCGAGCAGTGTATCGCAAAGGGACTTTGTGAGCGTATCGGTATTGACGGCAGTAAAATTGTTTACACACCGGCAGGTGGAGAGAAGGAAGTAACAGTAACTCCCATGGCTGATCATACAGACGCTATCCGTCTGGTACTGGAAGCCTTGACCAATGAAAAAACCGGCGTTGTAAAGAATCTGGAAGAGATCGGCGCCATCGGACATCGTATGGTTCACGGCGGTGAGAAGTTCTCAGGCTCCGTAGTGATCACGGATGAAGTGATTGCAGCGGTGGAAGAGTGTAATGATCTTGCACCTTTGCATAATCCTGCCAACCTGATCGGTGTTAATGCCTGCAAGAAATTAATGCCTAATACTCCCATGGTTGGTGTGTTCGATACAGCATTCCATCAGACTATGCCTGAGGAAGCTTATATGTATGGTATCCCTTATGAATATTATCAGAAGTATAAGATCAGAAGATATGGTTTCCATGGAACCAGCCACTCCTATGTATCCAAGAGAGCTGCTGAGGTTCTGGGAGAGAAGTACGAGGATCTGAAGATCATCGTTTGCCACCTGGGCAACGGTGCCAGCGTATCTGCTGTTAAGAACGGTAAGTGTGTAGATACTTCCATGGGTCTGACTCCTCTTGAGGGACTGATCATGGGTACACGTTCCGGTGACATCGACCCTGCGATCATTGAGTTTATTGCACATAAAGAGAACAAGAGTATTGATGAAGTAATGGCGATCCTGAATAAGAAGTCCGGTGTGCTGGGATTATCTGACAACCTTTCTTCCGACTTCCGTGATCTGGAGGACGGCCTGGCAGACGGAAATGAGAATGCCATCCGTGCAATGAAGACCTACTGCTATCGTGTTGCTAAGTACATCGGTGCTTATACCGCAGCTATGAATGGTGTGGATGTGATCTGCTTTACTGCCGGTGTGGGTGAGAATGGTCCTATCGTGAGAACTATGGTATGCGAATATCTGGGATATCTGGGAATTAAATTGGATGAGGAAGCTAACCAGAAGCGTGGCAAGGATCTGGAGATCACCGTGCCCGGTTGTGCTACCAAGGTTATGGTGATTCCTACCAATGAAGAGCTTGCTATTGCAAGAGAGACCGCTCGTTTGGCAAAATAATTGATTTTGAGCATATGCTTACAGTAAAAATATCTCTACCGAGAATTTTCCGTTGGTTAGAAAATTCCGGCAGAGATATTTTTATTTGCGATAAGGTTTTTTTATCCGTCAGACACAAATAATCCGGGCATATTTCCTTTGCTATTAATTTGGAAACCAATTACATGGAATGTATCTCGCCTGCAAGGGAACGCAACGTCATAGTTTGCTCCACTATCAATTCGCCCTTGTCATTAAAGAGCCTGACAGTAGCAGGAAAGGCGACTTTTGCGCAAGAAGAGGAGTAGAAAGGTTGGGTAAGCTGTGACAAAATCCCCAAGGCTTCTCCTTCTGCCTTCAGTTCATTAGAGGAGGCAGATTCAATGTGAAACAGAAAATACCCTTCTGTCTTGCGGTTGGAAGTAAGATGATAACTTTTTTGAAAGGACTTGTGGGCATAATCACAACTTAATTCCAGATCAAGCTCTGCATAAACTGCCTCCGGATGGGTATCGAAAAGCATGACCGGAAGGCTGATCTGTTTTAACAAAGGCCCGTAGAGATCTATCGTTGGTGCTGCCAATACTGTGAGTTCGCCTTGCTTTTTCCGGTAGATAAAGAATCCGTTATCGATGCTGGAGGTGTGATAAAGATAGAGAATGACTCCGTCACCATCGTCAGCCAGTAGAAGGCGGTCATAAGAAGAACCGGTCAAAGGGATATCATCTAATATCTGCGCAGGTCCTACCAGATTGGCTTTCTCTTCCCGACGGTACTGCATGGTAATATTGAAAGCCGGACAATCGCTGAACAGGTAGTACAGAAAGGCAGTGATAACGATTGCACATATATTTAGTATAACGCGTTTTCTGCGACTGAT
>JAFYSG010000142.1 GCA_017559435.1 Lachnospiraceae bacterium | reverse complement strand
ATCCTGCCTTATGGTTGGGCTCCAAGTCCAAGACATTGATAGGATATTATTATAAAAACAGATTTTCAGGTTTAGAGTCTATATAGCAAATATCTTACTTTTACTACTCTTATTGACCGTTTCACAAGTTATATGTGCATCCGATGCACCGGTTTATAGTAACCAACTTATAAAATTTGAGCTTTTAACTCAATCAATAATGCAACACAAGTTGCCGCTATATTTACATGGAAGACTCTTTTCATCTGTTTTCCATCAATTTTCACTATAGCACAAGTAAGAGGATTTCGTCAATGATTTTTTTGATTTTATATTAGAAAATATTCATAGAAAGGGTTTTCTAATAAGTATTTTTGTGGTACACTTAAAATGAGATAGGAGGAATAGCTCATGAAGGAGAAAAGCGCTTATGTGGCTTATGTTTCTACATATACAATTGGCGACAGTCATGGTATCCGAGTATATGATGTGGATATGGAGCAGGGCAGATTTAAAGAAAAAGGGAAGGTAGAGATTTCTAATTCTTCTTATATTTGTATATCACACAATAAGAAATATTTATATTCCATTACAGATTTCGGCGTTGAGGCTTATTCTATTCAATTTGACGGCACTCTGGAGTTAATCAATTTTGCCCCGATCAACGGTATGAGGGGATGTTATCTTTCTACAGATTATACGGACAAGTATTTGTTTGTGGCAGGTTATCATGATGGAAAACTTACTGTGCTTCAACTATTGGAGGATGGTTCTATTGGTAAAATTACGGATGAAATCTTCCATAAAGGACTTGGAAGTATAGCAGAGCGGAATTTCAGACCTCATATCAATTGTGCCCGTATGACCCATGATAATAAATATCTATTGGTGGCTGATCAGGGAATGGATCATGTGAATATCTATAAGTTTTATCCTGACCAAGGAACGGTGAAGTTGGTTGATGTACTGCGCAGTGAGTTAGAGTCTGCACCCAGACATATTAAGATTTCCAAAGATGGCCGCTTTATATATATCGTACATGAATGGAAGTGTTTTATTGATGTTTATACTTATGAGGAGAGTAAAGGAGAACCGCATTTTGAGAAGATTCAGACTATTGCTACCACAGATTATGGCAATAATAATGCAGCCTGTGCTTTGAGTTTTTCTGAGGATTATAAATATCTGATCAGCTCTAATGCGGGGAGTAATACAGTGATTCTCTATGACGTGAATATGGAGGATGGAACACTTACGCGTAATTTCTGTCTGCCTGTCAGTGGAGATTATCCTAAGGATGCAGAATTGTTCCCGGGAAGCAAGTTCTTGGTGTCACTAAACCATGAATCCAATACCATGACATTCTTTAAGGTGGATACCGAGGCGCATACAATTATCATGAACGGACCGGAGATTTTGGTAAATCAGCCCAATTGTATCGTGTTTTATCAGCTTCCTCAGTAATTGGATGTAAGCGAATTGACAAATGTTAGTAAAAACACCCGGCGATGACTGTATAGGTCAATGTCGGGTGTTCTGCGATATTCTGCTGTATTATTTTGTGTCAGCCGGGGAATAGAAAGTTGTTAAGGAGTCCATGCGGGATGACATGTTTGCCATCATAGCATCCAAGATCGTAATGGCGGTCATGCACTCCATGACTACTGCGGCACGGGGGACAATAATAGGATCATGGCGTCCCTTGATCTGCAGGTCGATTTCTTGACCGGTTTGGTTAACGGTCTGTTGTGTTTTGAAAATGGAAGGTGTAGGCTTTACGTAAGCCCGGATAATAATGTTGCTGCCATCGCTGATGCCGCCTAAGATGCCGCCCGCGTGATTGGTGGTCTTGATGATCCGGTCATTTTCCATACGGAAAGAGTCGTTGTTTTCACTGCCTTTGCGGGATGAGACTGCAGTGCCATCACCAATCTCAACGGCTTTGACTGCGCCGATAGACATCATAGCCTTTGCCAGATTCGCATCCAGCTTTTCAAAAACGGGATCACCGATGCCTGCGGGTATGCCGGTTACCACACATTCCATACACCCGCCTACAGAGTCACAGTCTTTTCTTGCAACCTGAAGGTATGTCATTGCTTTCTCGTTTGCTTGTTTGTCGGGCATGGCAGTGGGGGTGGAGTAGACAGCGTCTTTGTCAAATTGTGTATCATCGATGGTAATGGGGCCGATGCTTCGGGTATAAGCAAAAACTTCAATACCCAGATGTTTTAAGATTTTGGCTGCGATGGCGCCTGCCGCCACACGTCCGATGGTCTCTCTGCCGGAAGAACGTCCGCCGCCTCTGTAGTCACGAAATCCATACTTTGCGTCAAAAGTGTAATCAGCATGTCCTGGACGATAGCAAGTGGCAATGTTACCATAATCTTTTGAAATCTGTGAAGTGTTACGCACCATCAAAGAAATCGGTGTCCCTGTGGTTCTGCCTTCAAAGACGCCGGAGAGAATTTCTACTTCGTCTGCTTCTTTGCGCTGCGTTGTGATGCTGCTCTGACCGGGCTTTCGACGGTCAAGGTATTGTTGTATATCGTCTTCACATAGGGGAAGACCTGCGGGACAGCCGTCTATGACGACACCTAAGGCTTTGCCGTGGGATTCACCCCAAGTCGTGATGCGGAAAATATTGCCGTATGTGGATCCTGCCATATGTACCTCCTGGTTACGGTTTTGGACTAAGTCACGCCGGTGCGCGGCAGGTAGTGGATTTATGACGCGTGCCGGCTGATTATGTAAAACTGTAAATGTTATATGTACTATTTTAAAATTATATATAATATTAGAGGAAAAGGCAATGTTTTTTTGAAAAATGCTTTATCTTTTGAGGGAGAGGTTGTATAATAAAGAAACAATAGTGTTCTATTTTGAATAAGGAGAATTGATTTATATGTATAAATTATTGAAAACAGAAGGACGTGCGAAGCGTGGAGAATTGCATACAGTGCATGGGGTGATTCAGACTCCGGTTTTTATGAATGTGGGGACGGTGGCAGCGATCAAGGGGGCTGTGGCTACTTCGGATCTGGAGCAGATCAAGACGCAAGTGGAGCTTTCAAATACGTACCATCTGCATGTGCGACCGGGAGACAGGGTAATCAAACAGCTTGGAGGACTTCATAAGTTCATGTCCTGGGACAAGCCGATTCTTACAGACTCCGGCGGATTTCAGGTATTTTCTCTGGCTGGCCTTCGGAAGATTAAGGAAGAAGGGGTTTATTTTAACTCGCATATTGATGGGCGGAAGATTTTTATGGGTCCGGAAGAGAGTATGCAGATTCAGTCTAATCTGGCATCTACCATTGCTATGGCCTTTGATGAGTGTGCACCCAGTAAAGCTGACAGGAAATATGTTCAGGCTTCCGTAGAACGGACCACCAGGTGGCTGGAACGGTGTAAACGGGAAATGACACGTTTAAATAGTCTGGAAGATACGATCAATCCCAATCAGATGCTATTTGGAATCAATCAAGGAGCTATTTTTGATGATATTCGTGTGGAGCATGCCAAAATCATCCGTGATATGGATCTGGATGGATATGCAGTAGGTGGATTGGCAGTAGGCGAGAGCCATGAAGAGATGTATCATATACTGGATGAAGTGGTTCCTTATCTGCCGAAAGAGAAGCCTACTTATCTGATGGGAGTAGGTACACCGGCCAATATTCTGGAAGCGGTTGAGAGGGGTGTGGATTTCTTTGATTGCGTGTATCCTACCCGAAACGGTCGTCATGGGCACCTTTATACAAACCATGGTAAGATTAATTTGTTTAATGCAAAGTATGAGCTGGATGACAGACCCATCGAAGAAGGATGTCAGTGCCCTGTGTGCAGGCGTTATTCACGTGCTTATATCAGGCATCTGTTAAAGGCGAAGGAGATGCTGGGTATGAGGCTTTGTGTGCTTCATAATCTGTATTTTTATAATACTATGATGGAAGAGATCAGAGATGCTTTGGATGCCGGTAACTTTGGTGCATATAAGAAGCATAAGCTGGAGAATATGGCTACGCCGCAGGATTAGTCTTTAAGATAAATTACAAAAAGACTACAAAAGAGAGGAAAATTTATGCAAGCATTTTTATTGACCGTTTTTCTGCCCGTCATTCCTTTATTGATTTGGAAAAGTTATAACAGGAATCGAAAATTAACAAAGGAAGAAGGGGTTCTCAGATATGTCTTATATATGATGGCACTTTTATTCCTGACTGTGGCTGCATTGGCTGTTTTTGCCAATGATGGGACTTCTTTTATGTTAAAAATGAAAACGGTTACTGGATTTGCGTTGAAATATGTCTGTATGCAGGTACTGATCGTGCTGGGAATTGCAACGGCAGAGTGGATATATGTAAAAAAGAAAGTCATTATAAAAGTGAATTGGGAGCAGTTTTCGCAGGCAAAACCTTTCGTTTTTTTGCGCAAGTATATCTGCCCATATTTGCTTTATGTACTCGCTTTGTTTGTGGTCATCCTGAATGTGGGGATGATGTGTGATAATGCGGTATGGGGGGACGAAGCTTTTACTGCTATCACAGTTAAGAATAATGTGTATGGGATTATGCAGGTACTTTTTTATTGGGATAGTCACCCGCCTCTTTATTACTTGTGGCTGAAGGTTTTTGGTGATCTGTTCGGTCATACCGTTACAGTATATCATGCAGCTTCTCTGATCCCTTTTTTGGGAGGCATTCTTTTTGCGGTCACGTTGCTTCAAAGGCGTTTTGGGAAGATTCCGGCAGGTTTTTTTGTACTTGTTTCCGGTCTTGGTGCTGCTTGTATTCAATACAATCTTGAGGTGCGTATGTATTCTCTGACATTTGCCGGCCTGGCCTTTGCATCTTACTGTGCTTATCGTGTGATCTGTGTGGGTGAGAAGAAGGCTTGGATAGGTATGGTGGCATGGGGACTTGTGGCGGCATATTCTCACTATTACGGACTTGTGGCTGCAGGGATACTGGTATTTTGTACAGGTGTGGCAGTATGGTTGAAAAACAGGGGAAAGACCTGGATTAAGGGAATGTGGGCTGTGGTTGCATTCCTTGTAGGATATATCCCATGGCTCATATTTATGTATGTGTCTATGGGTACATATGGATCAGCTGATTTATGGATCACAGAAGTTTTGGGACTTAGTAAGTGTTTGGACATGATATATGGCGGCATTGGTATGAGTAAGCTGATACTTCCATTATTTCTTTTTGTGATGCTGGGAATGGTGATTGGAGAATCCGGATTTTTTCGGATGGAAAAAGAAGCGAGTCAGACTGTTGTGCAGATAGAATACCCTTCGGTGAAGGGTTGGTCCGATGAAATGTATTTCTTGATGACCGGTACCGGTACCATTGCAGGTACGCTTTTGTTTGGTTATCTGATATCTGTTTTATTTAGTCCACTGTTGGTAGAACGGTATTTATATCCACTTTGTGCTGTGGCATTAGTTACCCTGACGGCAGGATGCAGCGGGATACTTAAGATTCTAAAAAAACTGGGAAACGGTTTTCACCTGGTCTGGACGGAAGGTGCAGGTAAGGTTGTTCTGGTGCTGATTCTGGCGGCATTATTTGTGGCTGGGATTCCTAATTATAAGAATTATCATGCAATTTATGAGCATGAGAAGACAAAGACCGACCTGACCCTTCAGACCATTGGCGATCCTCATGAAGATGCCAAAATGGTCACAGTGGGTGTGAGACATCTGGGATGGACGGTGCTGGAGCATTATTTTCCGGAAAATGAGATTGTTAATGGTGATTATCATAGCGCAGTGTGTGATGAATTCTGGTATTTTGTCATGCCGGCTATTGATGAAGAAGGTCTGAAGGAATTGAAAAGCAAGGGGTATGAGGTGACACATTATGGGTTAATGCAGTTATCTCAGTATCCATTTGAACTCTATCACATAAAGCAGAAGTAAAATTTTAAAAATTCTTTCAGAAACTACTTGCCTACAGCCGAATTTTTGTGTATTATAAAAAGCAAGGCTTGGATAATAAGCAATACAATGCAGGAGGAAAGAAAATGAGCATTTTATTAACTGATGCAGCAGCTGCAGAAAATACTGGGACAATGGGTCTTGTGCTGACTTTTGCGATCTACGCAGTCCTTTTTGGCGCAATGTGGTTCTTCTTCATGAGACCTCAGAAGAAAGAGCGGAAGAGAATCGCAGCTATGCTTGCAGCCTTAGAGATCGGTGACTGTGTACTGACTACCGGCGGAATGATCGGAATTATTATTGATATTACAGATGATACGGTTATTGTTGAATTCGGTAATAACAAGAACTGTCGTATCCCTATGGAGAAATCAGCTATCACACGTGTAGAGAAGCCCGGAGAAGCTTAAAGATCCGAAAGAAAGAAACAAGGACTGTGAATGTTGATTTGATATCAATAGTACACAGTCCTTTTCTGCTATAAACTTAAAAGGAAAAGGTGTATAATTATGGAATTGAAGATAACTTGTATTCCCGGAGACGGTATTGGTCCGGAGATCATTGGAGAAGCAAAAAAGGTACTGGATAAGGTGGCTGTTAAATACGGTCATGTCATGAATTACACTGATGTTTTAATGGGTGGTGCGTCCATCGATGTGCATGGAGTGCCCCTTACGGATGAAGCGATTGAGACAGCCAAAGCCGCTGATGCAGTTCTGATGGGGTCGATTGGCGGTGACACTACCAAATCACCCTGGTATCAGCTCCCCCCCCATCTGCGTCCGGAAGCCGGTCTTCTCAAGATCCGCAAGGCGCTGAATCTGTTTGCCAACCTGCGCCCGGCAGTTCTTTACGAAGAGCTTGCAGGAGCATGTCCTTTAAAGGAAGAGATCAGTGCTGCCGGTTTTGATATGATGATCATGAGAGAGTTGACCGGAGGCCTTTATTTTGGCGAGAGAAAGACCATTGAAGAAAATGGTGTGCGAAAGGCTATTGATACCCTTACATATGACGAGAATGAGATTCGCAGAATTGCCATCAAAGGCTTTGATATTGCCATGAAGCGTCGTAAGAAGGTGACCAGTGTGGATAAAGCCAATGTACTGGATTCCTCCAGATTGTGGAGAAATGTAGTAATAGAGGTGGCAAAGGATTATCCCGAGGTGACTTTGGAACATATGTTGGTCGACAACTGCGCTATGCAGCTGGTAAAGGATCCTGCACAGTTTGATGTGATTCTGACCGAGAATATGTTCGGTGATATATTGTCGGATGAAGCCAGCATGGTGACAGGTTCTATCGGAATGCTTGCAAGTGCCAGCTTAAATGATACCAAGTTTGGTCTGTACGAACCCAGCCATGGTTCTGCACCGGATATTGCAGGGCAGAATATTGCAAATCCTATCGCAACTATACTTAGTGCGGCTATGATGCTTCGTTATACCTTTGACCTTGACAAAGAGGCAGAGTCCATTGAAAATGCAGTGAAGCAGGTATTAAAGGATGGTTACCGCACCGGTGATATTATGTCAGAAGGTTGTACCAAGGTAAGCTGCAGTCAGATGGGTGATCTGCTTGTGGAGCGTATCTAGGCAAAAGAAAGGTGCCAATTAGTAAAGAGAGGAAGAATGAATATGAGAAGTGATTCTGTTAAAACAGGTGCTCAGCAAGCACCCCATAGAAGTCTTTTTAATGCATTGGGATATACAGAGGAAGAGCGCAGACGTCCCATGATCGGTATTGTCAGCTCTTACAATGAGATCGTACCCGGTCATATGAACCTGGACAAGATCACAGAGGCCGTGAAAATGGGCGTAGCTATGGCTGGTGGTATGCCGGTGGTTTTCCCTGCCATCGCAGTGTGTGATGGTATTGCCATGGGACATATCGGTATGAAATATTCTCTGGTAACCAGAGATCTGATCGCAGACAGTACCGAATGTATGGCTATGGCACACGGTTTTGACGGATTGGTGTGCATCCCTAACTGTGACAAGAATGTACCGGGACTTTTGATGGCTGCAGCCAGATTAAATATCCCTACTATCTTTGTATCCGGCGGCCCTATGATGGCCGGTCGTGTACACGGACAGAAGAGAAGTTTGTCCGCCATGTTTGAGGCAGTAGGCAGCGTTGCAGCCGGTACCATGACTATGGAAGAGCTGGCTGAGTTTGAAGAAAAGGCATGTCCTACCTGTGGTTCCTGCTCCGGTATGTATACTGCTAACTCCATGAATTGTCTGACTGAGGCAATCGGTATGGGCCTTAAAGGTAATGGCACTATTCCGGCTGTTTATTCCGAGAGGATCCGTCTGGCGAAACATGCCGGTATGAAGATCATGGAACTGGTAGAGAAGGATATTAAACCCAGAGATATTATGACTGAGAAAGCATTCCTGAATGCGTTGACCGTAGATATGGCTCTTGGCTGTTCTACAAACTCTATGCTGCATCTGCCTGCAATTGCAAGAGAGGCAGGAGTAGATCTGAATCTGGATGTGGCTAACGACCTTAGTGCAGTAACTCCCAACCTGTGTCATCTGGCACCGGCAGGTCCTACCTACATGGAAGATCTGAATGAAGCAGGCGGCGTATATGCCGTGATGAATGAACTGACCAAGAAGAATCTGCTTCACCTGGATGTGATGACCGTAACCGGTAAGACCATGGGTGAAAATATTGCCGGCTGTGTAAATAAGAATCCTGAAGTCATCAGACCGGTGGAGAATCCCTATTCCGAGACCGGCGGTATTGCTATCCTGAAAGGTAATCTGGCTCCTGACAGTGGTGTGGTAAAGCGTTCCGCAGTAGTACCTGAGATGATGGTACATGAAGGTCCTGCCAGAGTATTTGACTGTGAGGATGATGCCATTGCAGCCATCAAGGGCGGTAAGATCGTTGCAGGAGACGTGGTGGTGATCCGGTATGAGGGTCCTAAGGGTGGTCCCGGTATGAGAGAGATGTTGAATCCCACCTCTGCAATTGCAGGTATGGGACTTGGCTCTTGTGTTGCTTTGATCACAGACGGACGTTTCTCAGGTGCTTCCCGTGGCGCATCCATCGGACATGTATCTCCGGAAGCAGCTGTAGGCGGTCCTATTGCGCTGGTAGAAGAAGGCGATATCATTCGTGTCAATATTCCGGAAAACAGACTGGATATGCTGGTATCCGACGAAGAACTGGCAGAAAGAAGAGCAAAATGGCAGCCCAGAGAGCCTAAGGTGACCACAGGATACCTGTCCAGATATCGTGAACTGGTAACCAGCGGTAACAGGGGTGCAGTACTTGATGTTCCCGGTAAGTCCGAGAAATAAGGAGGATGAACAGATGCAGTTAACAGGTGCTGAAATCGTTGTAGAATGTCTGAAAGAGCAGGGAGTAGATACTGTCTTTGGTTATCCGGGCGGTACGATCCTGAACGTTTATGATGCTCTTTACAAGCATTCTCACGAGATCAATCATATATTGACTTCACATGAGCAGGGCGCAGCCCATGCTGCTGACGGCTATGCCAGAGCCACAGGCAAGGTAGGCGTATGTATGGCTACCAGTGGCCCAGGCGCCACCAACCTGGTGACAGGTATCGCAACAGCATATATGGACTCCGTACCCATGGTAGCCATCACTGCCAACGTGAACCTTCCTTTGCTGGGTAAGGATTCGTTCCAGGAAGTAGACATCGCAGGTGTGACCATGCCTATTACCAAACATGGTTATATCGTAAAGAATATAGAGATTCTGGCTGATACCATCCGCAAAGCCTTTCATATTGCCAGAAGCGGACGTCCCGGTCCTGTGCTTGTGGATATTACTAAGGATGTGACTGCGGCAGTATGCGAGTTTACGCCTGCAGAACCTAAGAAACTTGAAAAAGTGAATCATTATACAGAAGAAGATATTGAGAAAGTAATGGCCCTGCTTGCCAAGGCTAAGAAGCCTTATATCTATCTTGGCGGCGGCGCAATTGCTTCTGATGCCTGTGAAGAAGTGGCTAAGTTTGCTGATCTTCTGGATGCTCCTGTGTGTGATACCTTGATGGCTAAGGGCGCTTTTGACGGCAAGAGTCACAGGTATACCGGTATGATCGGTATGCACGGTACCAAGACTTCTAACTTAGGCGTCAGTGAATGTGATCTTTTGATTGCCATGGGAGCCAGATTCTCAGACCGTGTGGTAGGCAATCCTAAGAAGTTTGCTGAGAATGCCAGCGTTATACATATGGATATTGATGCTGCTGAGATCAACAAGAATATCCATGCTGATGCTGCAGTAATTGGTGATCTGAAGGACATTTTGTCCGTGATCAATGACAGATTAACGAAGCAGGATCACAGCCAATGGATGACCCATATTCAGGATATGAAAGAAAAATATCCGCTGAAATATGATGATGCAGTATTGTCTTGTCCTTATGTGATCGAAACAATCGATAAAGTAACAGATGGAAAGGCTATCATTACAACAGACGTAGGACAGCATCAGATGTGGGCGGCGCAGTATTATCAATATACCAGTCCCCGTACGTTCCTTTCTTCAGGTGGGCTTGGAACCATGGGATACGGTCTTGGTGCCTGTATCGGTGCCCAGGTTGGTCAGCCGGACAAGGTATGTATCAATATTGGCGGTGACGGATGTTTCCGCATGAACATGAATGAACTTGCCACAGCAAGCCGTTATCATATTCCGATCATCCAGGTGGTGATTAACAACCACGTACTTGGCATGGTACGCCAATGGCAGACCTTATTCTATAATAAGAGATATTCTCAGACTATTTTGAATGATAAGGTTGATTTCTGTAAGGTAGCAGAAGGTTTGGGTTGTGCAGCGATCCGCGTGACCTCAAAGGAAGAAGTTGAGCCTGCCATTATTAAAGCACTGGAACTGAAAGCACCTGTATTGATCGAATGTGTGATCCCGGAAGATGATAAAGTATTTCCTATGGTTCCTGCCGGAGCACCTATCAGCGAAGTGTTTGACGGAGATGATCTGAAAAATAAGCAGGCATAATAGACCGGTATCTATAAGGCTGCGTCAGGAGCAGATTAATGAATAGAGTACGAAAGATCATGATGGGAGTTGTATTACTGTGTATCTGTGTGACAGTTATTTATCTGGTAATTGCAAGATATTACAGTAAGGGATTTTCCATAAATACATGGATCAACGGAGTTTATTGCACCGGAAAGGCCATTGAAGATGTAAACTTGGAGCTTTTGGATAAGACAAAAGCTCCAAGTATTTATATTGTGGATCCTGAGGGCAAAAGCTTTATATTGAAACCGGAAGATATTTCTTTAAAAGGAGATTATACCTTTGTTTTAAAAGAATATCTATCCGCACAGAATCCCTTTTTGTGGATATTCAGACTTGGTAAACAGACTGAGACCTTGTTAAGTCCTGAGTTTACTTATGAGGAAGAAAAATTAAAGGCTTTTTGGGAGGATTTACCATTTGTAACAGAGGAACGGGAGAAAGAAGTCCAAGTATACATCGAACTGACAGAGGAAGGTTATCAACTAAAAGACACTACCAAAAAACGCTTAAACGAAGTGAAGGCTTATGAATTTCTTCGTTCCGACCTGCAAAAAAAATTACAGTGGTCTGATAATACTACAATAACAGATGATGTGATGAAACCGAAATTTGTGATTGAGCTTAAGGGATCTGATTTTTATGAAGATTATGTGCTTACATCACAACAGGAAGCCATATTGGCAGAATGGGAGATGGTTCAGACAATTCAGAGTCTTGGAATCGTCTACGATATGGGAGATGAACAGATAAAACTGACGTCCTCTGATATCAGTGAATTTCTGGTAAGAACAGAAGATGGTTCTTTTAAAAGAGAAGAAGATGGAAGTTTATATATATCCAAAGAAAAGGTTGATGCGTTCATAGATGCACTCGCAGATGAATATGATACTTTTAACAAGGAAAGAACTTTTCAATCCACCAGAGGAGATGTCATAACGCTTAATAAAGGCTCTTATGGGACATTGATAGACCGGGATGAGGAAAAAGAGTTTTTATACAATGCATTGACTGAACGGGTCAGTTGCCTGCGTGTTCCGAACTATAAGAAAAGTGCATATCATAGAGGGAAGAACGATATTGGAGATACCTATATTGAAATAGATATGACAGAACAGAAGATGTATTTGTATCTGGATGGTGAATGCCTGGTAGATACGGATGTTGTAACAGGATGTATCGGTAAACGCATGGGAACACCTGAGGGAATCTACAGTGTCTATTCCATGCAGCGTAACAGAACCCTCAGAGGTACCGGGTATGCTTCTTTTGTAAGATATTGGATGCCTGTCAATGGCAATATTGGCATACATGATGCAAGCTGGCGAAATAGCTTTGGTGGTGAAATCTACAAGAAAAATGGTTCTCATGGCTGTATCAATACTCCCTATGAAGCTATGAAGAAAATCTTTGAAAATGTTGAGGTTGGAATCCCGGTTGTAATGTTCTATTAGTCGAAGTAGTACTTTGGTACTAAAAATAAAAATAATTTAACAATGCAGTTGACTAAAGCGAATGAAAAGACTAAAATGATTGTTATATTTAAAGTTAGTTATAATTTTAACGAGTGGAGGAAAAGAAATGTCCAGAGTTTATAATTTTTCAGCAGGACCGGCAGTATTGCCTGAAGAAGTGCTTCGTGAAGCAGCAGAAGAGATGCTTGACTACAAGGGAACAGGAATGTCCGTTATGGAGATGAGCCATCGATCTAAGGCTTATGAGACGATAATTAAAGAAGCTGAAGCTGACTTGAGAGAGCTTATGAATATTCCCGATAATTATAAGGTATTATTTTTACAGGGTGGTGCAAGCCAGCAGTTTGCCATGATTCCCATGAATCTGATGAAGAATAAAGTAGCTGACTACATTGTAACCGGCCAGTGGGCTAAGAAGGCTTATCAAGAAGCTTGTCTTTATGGCAAAGCGAACAAGATTGCTTCTTCAGAGGATGAGACCTTCTCATATATCCCTGACTGCTCTGATCTGCCCATCAGCGAGGATGCTGATTATGTATATATTTGTGAGAACAATACTATTTATGGAACCAAGTATAAGACGTTACCCAACACCAAGGGTAAGACTTTAGTTTCCGATGTGTCCAGTTGTTTCCTCTCTGAACCTGTTGATGTGACCAAATATGGTGTGATCTATGGTGGCGTGCAGAAGAATATCGGACCTGCAGGTGTGGTGATTGTGATCATCAGAGAAGATCTGATCACAGAGGATGTGCTTCCCGGCACACCTACCATGTTAAAGTATAAGATTCATGCTGACAACGATTCCCTGTATAACACACCGCCTGCATATGGCATTTACATCTGTGGTAAGGTATTCAAGTGGTTGAAGAAACAGGGTGGTCTGGAAGCTATAAAGGAATATAATGAGAAGAAAGCTAAGGTTCTGTATGATTTCTTAGATGAGAGTAAACTGTTCAAGGGTACCGTGCGCAAGGAAGACCGTTCTTTGATGAATGTTCCTTTTGTGACAGGTGATGCAGATCTGGATGCTAAATTTGTAAAAGAAGCCAAGGCTGCCGGATTTGAGAATCTGAAAGGACACCGCAGCGTAGGTGGAATGAGAGCCAGCATTTATAATGCAATGCCCATTGAAGGTGTTGAGAAGTTAGTAGAATTTATGAAGAAGTTTGAAGAGGAGAATACAAATGTTTAATATTCATTGTCTGAATCCTATTTCTAATGTGGGACTGGAGAATTTGACTGCAAATTATGCATTGACTGATGAAGTTGAGAAGGCAGAGGGTATTCTGGTAAGAAGTGCTTCCATGCATGAGATGGAGCTGCCTGACCAGCTGCTTGCAGTAGCAAGAGCAGGTGCGGGTGTAAACAATATTCCTTTGGATAAATGTGCAGAGAAGGGTATTGTAGTATTTAATACCCCCGGTGCCAATGCCAATGGTGTAAAAGAACTGGTGATCGCCGGCATGCTTCTGGCTGCCCGCGATGTGATTGGCGGCATTCAATGGGTAAAAGAATCCAAAGATAATGCAGATATTGCAAAAGCTGCCGAGAAAGAGAAGAAGAAATTTGCAGGAACAGAGCTTCAGGGTAAGAAGTTAGGTATCATCGGCTTGGGTGCTATCGGTGTTAAGGTTGCCAACGCAGCTGAAAGTCTTGGTATGGAAGTATTGGGTTATGACCCCTATCTTTCTGTAGACGCTGCATGGAGCTTGAGCCGTAAGATCAAACACGTATTTAGTGTAGATGACATCTATGCTAACTGTGACTTTATCACCGTGCATGTGCCTCTTATGGATTCCACAAAGGGCATGATCAATGCAGAAGCTATTGAGAAAATGAAAGATGGCGTGATCTTGCTTAACTTTGCAAGAGATCTGCTTGCCAATGAAGAAGATGTACTCAAGGGAATCAAGGATGGCAAGATTCGCCGTTATGTTACTGATTTCCCCAATCCTACCACAGCAGGTCAGGAAGGTTGCATCGTGATTCCTCATCTGGGTGCAAGTACAGAAGAGTCTGAGGACAATTGTGCTAAGATGGCTGTGAAAGAAATGATGAAGTATCTGGAGAATGGTAATATCTCTAACAGTGTGAATTATCCTAATTGCGATATGGGTGTATGTACTCACGCAGGTCGTATTGCTATTTTCCATAAGAATATTGCGAATATGATCACTAAGTTCACAGCATGCTTTGGTGACAATGGTATTAATATTGCCAACATGATTAATAAGTCCCGTGGTGATGTGGCATATACTATGATGGATGTGGAATCAGCGGCTACGCCTGAAATTGTTGAGAAGCTGAAGGCAATTGATGGTGTGTTCCGTGTGAGAGTGGTGAAATAAGTTTCATATGTAAATGATTTACATTGCAAAAAACAGCTGGTCTGCTTGGGATCAGCTGTTTCTGTTATGATTTATAAAAATCGAATTAACGGAAGAGAATGGGTGTTCCGTCGCCCTCGTTCAGATCTTGTAGTTCTTCACGC
Source organism: Lachnospiraceae bacterium (assembly GCA_017559435.1). Classification (GTDB taxonomy): domain Bacteria; phylum Bacillota; class Clostridia; order Lachnospirales; family Lachnospiraceae; genus Acetatifactor. The sequence goes on along the minus strand of JAFYSG010000142.1, from coordinate 527 downwards.
AGTTTTGCCTCAGTTTTGCAGGCAGCCATGCTTTGGAGATCCATGTATAGGATGAATACATCTTCAAGGAGCATGCCGCGTTCTTTGGCGATTTCTTCCATGATGGGTTTAAGCTTCTCCAGCTGTAAGGATACTTGTACTTTTTGGGGATCGATGTCGCCCAGGACATCGTTGGCGTAGGCGTTGATACGGTCTAAAAGGTTTCTATTCTCGTCGGTCATTTGGGGGTACCATCCTTTGCTTTTGGTTTTGGTGTGGTTCAGCCGCGCCCCATTCGCAAAATCGCCCCTTTGGGGCTTTTCGCTGCTTCGCAGCTGATTTTTGCTCATTAGCGGGGCGCTCCCTCAGAGCAGGTATACGGATGAAATCTCGTGCGAGCACGAGTTTCATTCGTATATCTGCTCTGGCTGAACTGGTTTTTTATAATTTTATCACTTTTCCCTTGTTATGTACAGTTATTTTTGTTAAAATAGTATTTGGATAAAATTTAAAGGAGAGGATATTGAGATGGCAAAGATTATTCCTTT
>JAFYSG010000141.1 GCA_017559435.1 Lachnospiraceae bacterium | reverse complement strand
CCTATGGTGGCTACACCCTTCGCATCGTCAGCAGGCATGGCACCTACTACGGCATTCTCACCGATGTAGGCATTCTCGCCTACGATACAATGTACTACTCTTGCACCGGCTTTGATCACGGAATTACCCATAACAACAGCATCCTCTACCTGAGCACCTTCTTCTACACGGACACCCGCAAAGAGAATAGAATGCTTCACGCTTCCGCCTATGCGGCAACCGTCAGTGATCATGGAATTCTCTACGGTGGCATTTTTACCCACCTTGTGGCCGGTCTTCCCGCTGTTGCGGCTGTAAATCTTCCAGTTCTCGTCAAATAAGTCGATGCCGCTGTGCTCCGGATCCATCACTTCCATATTGGCTTCCCACAGAGAGGCAATAGTACCCACATCCTTCCAGTAACCATTGAAACGGTATGCATACATCTTGCGCCCGTCCTTCAACAGGTTAGGAATAATATTGTTGCCAAAATCGTTCTGAGAATCGGGATCTGCCTCATCCTCGATCAAATATTTCTTCAGCACATCTGTATTGAAAATATAGATACCCATGGAAGCCAGGTTGGACTTGGGATTCTTGGGCTTCTCCTGGAATTCCGTAATCCGTGCATCTTGATCTGTGACCATAAGACCAAATCGGGATGCATCATCCCAGGGCACTTCCATAACGGCCACACTGAACTCTGCGCCCTTTTCTTTGTGGAACTTCAGGAAATCATTATAATCCTGCTTACAGATCTGGTCGCCGGAGAGAATGATCACATACTGGGGATCATATCTTTCAATAAAAGAAAGATTTTGGTAAATGGCATTGGCCGTTCCTTTATACCAGTCAGAACCTGATGCCTGCTGATAAGGCGGAAGTATATGCACGCCGCCATATAAACGGTCCAGATCCCAGGGTTGTCCATGACCGATATACTCATTTAGTACCAGTGGCTGATATTGAGTGAGAATACCTACCGTGTCGATTCCGGAGTTCACGCAGTTCGATAAGGGAAAGTCAATGATACGATACTTTCCGCCAAAAGGAACTGCAGGTTTTGCCAGCTTCTGGGTCAGGGCATACAAGCGGGAGCCCTGTCCGCCGGCAAGAATCATTGCAATCATTTCTTTTGCCATAAAAAGTCTCCTTATATGTTATAATTAATTATAATTTAATGAAATTATGCATATTTCTGAAAAAAAGCAACAATAGGCAAAATTTCGAGTGATAATGCATACTTTATTTAATACTATTCTACCATTTTTGAACATATTTAACAAGTGGTTAAAGCTGATAAGTATGTAAATTATATGAAAAAAATAGGGAAATATGCCAAAATAATGAAAACACATATTCTAAGAAAAACTTAAGAAAACTTTATGTTTTTATCTATTGTGAAGAATGCTTTCTTCTGGTATAGTAATAAAGTAAAATTAAACTGTATCAACTCAGTACATGAATGGATGTGTTTTACATATGAGGAAAATAATATCAGCAGCAACCGTCATGCTTTTTATATTGGGAATTCTCTGTGTCCTTTATTGTATCAGCATCGGATTGTTTATGGGATATGGTACAAGTTTTTTTCTGATCTGGGGTGTAATGGGTGTCGGACTCATAGGATTTGGCTGGATAGTTGCTCATAAGAAGTGGATAAACAGACTGCCGGTATGGTTTCGCACTATATTTTTTACAGTCGTGGGAACTGGAATATTCATATTTCTGCTGATTGAAGGATTGATTCTGGCACAGTTTGGGGCGAAAGCGCCGGATGGCGCCGATTATTGCCTGATCCTGGGGGCTCAGATGAAGCACCATGGACCCAGTGATGTGCTTCGCAGGCGTCTGGATACGGCCATTAAGTATCTGGAGGAGAACCCTGAGACTATAGTGATCGTGTCTGGCGGAAAAGGTGTTAATGAGCCTGTGACAGAGGCCAGGGGAATGTATGAGTATCTGACTAAGAGAGGTATTGAGCCGGAGAGAATTCTTCTGGAGGAGAAGTCGGGGAATACCTGGGAGAATTTGCACTATAGCAGTGAACTGCTGGATTTGGAGAAGGATATTGTGGTGTTGGTTACCAACAATTTTCATGTATTTCGGGCGAGAGGCATTGCGAAGAAGATGGGGTATGAGAACTTAAGTGGATTGGCAGCAGACTCTTATCCATTTATGGTGCCCAATAATCTGTTAAGAGAATTTTTAGGAGTGATCAAGGATTCCCTGGTAGGAAATTTATAAAATATTGTGGGCTGTCTGAGTCTTTTAGAAAATCTGGCAAGGGCAGCAGAAGAATAAGGACATGAGGAGAGAAATGATGGATATACAGATTGGAGATGTATTGCAATTAAAAAAGTCCCATCCCTGTGGCAGTAGGGAGTGGGAGGTTTTGCGTGTAGGAGCGGATTTTCGGCTGAAATGTCTGGGCTGCGGGCACCAGATCATGATTGCCAGAAGACTTTTAGAAAAAAATATTAAAGAAATTAAAGAAAAAGCTTGAAAAACAAAGTAATTCATGATATTATATCTAATTGTGATATATTAAATCCTTGCTCCCGGTAAGGCGGGGGCCAGAGACCAAAAGGAGGTAACAAAGCATGAACAAGTATGAATTAGCCGTTGTTGTTAGCGCAAAGGTCGAAGACGATGAGAGAGCTGCAGTGATCGACAAGTGCAAAGCTCTGATCGAGAGATTTGGCGGTACCATCACCGAAGTAGATGAATGGGGTAAGAAGAGACTTGCTTACGAAGTTCAGCACATGAAAGAAGCTTTCTACTACTTCATCAGATTCGATGCTGAGAGCACTGCTCCCGCTGAGATCGAGAGCCGCGTACGCATCATGGACAACGTTGTTAGATATTTATGCGTTAGACAGAACGAGGCATAAAGAAAGCGAGTAACGATATGAACAAAGTAATTCTTATGGGACGATTAACCAGGGATCCTGAGGTGAGATATGCGCAGAATGGCAATCAAATGGCCATCGCCAGATTCTCCATAGCTGTTGACAGAAGATTCAAGCGTGAGGGCGAGCCCGACGCAGATTTCTTCAATTGTACCGCATTTGGCAAGCAGGCTGAGTTTGTGGAGAGATTCCTTCACAAAGGAACCAAGATCGTAGTCTGTGGCCGTATCCAGAATGACAATTATACCAACAAGGACGGACAGATGGTTTACAGTGTCCGCATCATGGTCGATGAGATCGAATTTGTCGAGAGCAAGAATGCTTCCGGCGGTGCTGAAGGTAACTTTGGCGGTGGTAATTATGGTAATAACGGTGGTTTTGGCGGTAATAACAATTATGGCGGCGGATACAACAGACCTGCTCCCAGTGGTGCCGGAGACGGCTTCATGAATATCCCCGATGGAATCGATGAAGAATTACCGTTTAACTAAGTGTAATGATTTTGAGAACAGGAGGCACTGACATGGCTTTTAATAAGGCAGAGAAAACCGATTCTCCAATGAGAAGAAAAGGCGGAATTCGCAGAAGAAAGAAAGTATGCGTATTCTGTGGTAAAGATAACGTAATCGACTACAAGGACACCAACAAACTGAAGAGATACGTGTCCGAGAGAGGAAAGATCCTTCCTCGCAGAATCACCGGTAACTGTGCAAAGCACCAGAGAGCACTGACCGTTGCAATCAAGAGAGCACGTCACGTAGCACTGATGCCTTATACTTGTGATTAAACCTTGTAAAAGCAAGGGATTTTTGACCAATTATCCGAGAGGATAGTTGGTCTTTTTATTTGGCTCTTTGTCAATAGTTGGGGTGACATCCTTGCGGATGTCGCCTCATTACTATGTATAGGGGGATTTTTATGTTTGGATTGAAAAATCATATTTTCAGGCATGCAAAGAAAACCTTCGTGCCAGTCTGTTGTTTATTATGTATCTAACGTGTTGTAAGTAAGATTCGGGTTCTTAGATGTTCAAAATTCCTGATACCATAGGATGTACGTTTCAGAACCTTTATCTTATTGTTGAAGCCTTCTGTCGGTCCGTTTGTGATATGGGCATATTTGAAGGCATTCAGTATCTCTTTGCTCCAATGTCTGTAGGTTTCGGCACACTTCTCAAATTCAGGCAGTTGAGATTGTTCTGCAGTGGAGATCCATTCAAAGAATTCCTTCCGCTGTTCTGAATACTTGGGATTCTGGCAAATACGATAGAACCATTCTTTTAGATAGTGGGCAAGTCGTAGGTCGTCGTTGTAAAGAAGCATCAGATCGCAGGCTTTTTTATTGTCGTCTTTCAGTTTGTCATAACGCGTGAGTATAAGAGAACGGCTCCTTTTATAGTACTTGCGGAGATTTGCAGGCATTGTTTTCTGCAACCTTTTTCTTACGTTCTCGATGGCCCAGGTAGTCTGTCTGATAAAGTGGTATTTATCAATAACAATGGTGGCGTTTGGAAAGAATGTCTTTGCCAAGTCTGTATATGGACGCCACATGTCACAGACGAAGAACTGGGTGCGATAACGTTCCTTTTTGGGGATATCCCGAAAGTAAGAGGTCAGGAACGTCTGCGAGCGTGAAGGTAAAATGTCAAGTACAGAATGTTTGACCGGATCCACCAGGATACATTGATATTTTTCACCACCGGCATTTCCCTTGAATTCATCAATAGAAATGGTGCGTGAAAGAGTGGGCCTATGAAAGGATATGGTATCCAGAATACGATTTACGGTGGAGACAGATACATTACACCTTTCAGCAATGGATGAAACAGAAGTAGTATCGTGCAAAGTTGCAGCGATAAAGGCTGTTAATCTGGATGTTCGCTGAAAATATCTTGGCAAAAAAGTATAGTCTTCGTAGAAACGTTTTCCACAGGAACAAGTATATCTTCGTTTCTTCAAAACAAGATAACAATGCTTTAGCTGAAAGGGAAGGTCCTTAATGGTCTGCATTCTGTAGTCATGGATCCTCTTGGTGAGGGCTCCACAAACAGGACAAATATGTTCTTTTGGCTTGGTTTCTAAGTAAATTTTCGCAAAAGTATCAGCATGAACAACTTTTTTTACAATTACCCCTTCAATATTTAGCAGTTTATTGATACAATGATTATGCAATTGTTTGCACCTCCGAGTGGTTTGTTTGGTAGACTGGCACTTGGAGGTTTTCTTTTATTATAAAACAAAAATGCCGGAGTGTATAACTTTTCAATCATACACCCCAACATTTATTATAGAGCCAATTATTCAAGTTTCCATTAAGAATAACAATCTATTACTTATCCGTATAATCGTAGAAGCCTTTGCCTGTCTTCACACCCCAACGACCTTCTTCATACATCTTTTCGAACATATCGTAACCGGGTTCCTTGACACCGGTCTTTTTGTAGCGTTCACGGAGTACAATGAAGGCAAGGTCAACGCCGGTCATATCATTGAGGCGGAAGGGGCCTT
>JAFYSG010000140.1 GCA_017559435.1 Lachnospiraceae bacterium | reverse complement strand
ACCGTGGTCTACATGAGCAATAATAGCTACATTTCTTACATCTTCTCTTTTTTGTCTCATATTTGGCTCTCTCCATATCAAACTGGGAAAAGACAGATTTTGTCGATATTCATCAATTGTCGTAAACAACTGTTGAAGCAATACGAAGTCTGTCCATTACAGTCGATGAAAATTTTTGTCGATTTTTCAAACTGTTACAGTATACCACTTTTTTTACAGACATGCAAGAAAAAAAGCCTCTTGAAGGCATTTTTGGTGGTTTTTCAAGTGAAAATTTATGGAAAAAATATGTGGTTTTGTGCGATGTTTGGCGGATTGCGCGATATTTTGGGGTACTCTTTTTCTCAAAAATAGAGTAGTATAAATAAAGTAAATTACAGGTAACCCTATGAAACGAAAAAGGGGAAATTACCGGCATAAGTCTTAAATAGTAAGAAGGGAGAACTTTAAATGACAGATAAGGTAATTGAAAACAATCAGGTAACGGTGATGGGAGAAATTATAGGAGATTTTTCTTATAGCCATGAAATCTTCGGAGAAGGCTTCTATATGGTGGATGTGAAGGTGTTAAGACTCAGTGAGAGCTTTGATATCATTCCTGTGATGGTGTCGGAACGGCTTTTGGATGTGAATGCTGACTATAAAGGAATGTATGTCAACGTAAATGGGCAGTTTCGTTCCTACAATCGTCATGAGGAACGAAAGAACAGACTGGTATTGTCTGTATTTGCCAGGGAAATAGAGTTTGTGGATGAGATTGAAGAGAGTGCAAGGACGAATCAGATCTTTCTGGATGGTTATATCTGCAAAGAACCGATTTATAGAAAAACCCCGTTGGGGAGAGAGATTGCAGACCTGTTGCTTGCAGTGAACAGACCATATGGTAAATCAGACTACATACCCTGCATCTGTTGGGGTAGAAATGCCAGATATGCAAGCAGTTTTAGAGTGGGAGAACGATGCAGCGTCTGGGGACGTATTCAGAGCAGAGAGTATATGAAGAAACTGGATGAGGAAAATGTAGAGCGCAGAGTTGCTTTTGAAGTATCTGTGAGTAAGCTGGAATTGTTCGAGGAAGAATAGAACACGAAGTTGTCAAAATTCCTAAAGTGTGATAGAATAGGTAAATCACATGAACTAGAGGTATAACAATGGAAAAAGGCATGATATATATCTACACAGGAGACGGAAGAGGAAAATCGCCGGCAGCCCTGGGCAGAGCCATACAGGCAGCAGCAGAAGGTAAGTCGGTGGTCATTATACAGTTTTTAAAAGGAAAAGGTTTAACAGATTCAGAATTTATCAGACGACTGGAGCCGGAAATCAAAATATTTCATTTTGAGAAGTCCGATGAGAATTATGCCCAGTTGTCTGATGAAAAGAAAAGAGAAGAGATCATCAATATCAAGAATGGATTAAATTTTGCAAGAAAGGTACTTACTACAGGAGAGTGTGATTACCTGATCCTGGATGAAGTGCTGGGGGTGATCGAAAAAGATATTATTTCTGTGGAAGAATTGAAGACGCTTCTGGAAGGTCATGGTGAGACCGGAGTAATCTTAACTGGTATCACTCTGAAAGAAGAGATCTTTGTTCTTGCTGATGAGGTTTCTAAAATTGAAACAGTTGAATGTAGCTTAAGGTGATCATTGATAACAATTTAATATCAGGGAAAAAGATTTTTGTTGACACCAAAGCTACAAGATGTTATGATGGATAAAGGATAGAGGTTGCGTATTTCAAAAGTAGTTTTTTCGGATGTGACAGGCACAGGTGATGAAAGAGGAAAGGGGAATACGCCGAAAGAGGAGAGCGCCTGTGGCTTAATTCTTGGGCATACGGCTAATAACCGTATGACTGTCATCTAGAAGCTAGATGGAGTGCTATCGCGGAATGGTGATTTATTGCGCCGGCGCTTCCCACGCCGGCGTTTGTGTATAAGATAATACCGGCTGTTATACAAAAGTAAAATTTGTTATGATCCTGATCATGTTGTGAAGGGTCAGAATGGAGGAAATCATGGCTATTTTTAAAGGTGCAGGAGTAGCGATCGTTACCCCTATGAAAGAAAATGGAGAAGTGAATTACGAGAAGTTTGCGGAGCTTTTGGAATTTCAGATTGCCAATGGCACGGATGCGATCATTGTATGCGGCACCACCGGTGAAGCATCTACCTTGACTCATGAGGAGCATCTGGATGTGATCAAGTATTGCGTGGAGGTAGTGGCAGGCAGAATTCCCGTGGTGGCAGGTACCGGTTCTAATTGTACAGAGACTGCAGTGTATCTGTCAACAGAAGCTGAGAAATACGGTGCGGATGGTCTGCTTCTTGTAAGTCCTTACTATAATAAGGCTACCCAAAATGGTCTGTATCAGCATTTTAAGACAGTTGCAGATGCTGTTAAGATTCCTGTGATTCTGTATAATGTACCCAGCCGTACCGGTTGTAACATTCTTCCGGAGACTGTGGTAAGACTGTGCAAGGATGTGGAAAATATCGTCGGTGTGAAGGAAGCCAGTGGCAATATCAGCCAGATTGCACATTTGGCAGCCATTGCAGACGGTTGTGTGGATATTTATTCCGGTAATGATGACCAGATCGTGCCGATCATGTCTCTGGGCGGTATCGGTGTAATCTCTGTATTGTCTAACGTGGCCCCCAGACAGACACATGAAATGTGCCAGAAGTACCTGGACGGTGACGTGAAGGGCAGCTGCAAGATGCAGTTGGAAGCTATGAGCCTGTGCAATGCACTGTTCTGCGAAGTGAATCCGATTCCTGTGAAGAAGGCACTGAATATGATGGGACTGGGTGCAGGTTCTCTTCGTATGCCTTTGACAGAAATGGAAGAATCCAATGCTGCGAAGCTTAAGAAGGCCATGGAGGATTATGGCATTCTGTAAGTAAATAATGATTCTGATCCCGTCTTTGAGACTTGTCAGGGGCGGGATTATTCGTTATACTATAGTTAAAGTATTTTCATATTAGGAACAGGAGTGCTGTAGAGAGTAAGTATAGCACCGGAATGGAGGATAAGATGGTTAGAGTGATCATGCATGGTTGTAATGGCAAAATGGGACAGGTGATCAGTTCTTTGATCGCGGCAGATGATGCTGTGGAGATTGTAGCAGGTATTGATGCAAGGGATGATGGACATAATACATATCCGGTTTTTCCCAACCTGGAAGAGTGTAATGTGGAGGCAGATTGCCTGATCGATTTTTCAGTGGCTTCTGCAGTAGATTGCATGTTGGAGATTTGTGTGGAGAGAAAGCTTCCCTGTGTATTATGCACAACAGGTTTAAGTGAAGAGCAGCTTGCTAAGGTAGAGAAGGCTTCAGAGCAAGTTGCAGTTTTGAAATCTGCCAATATGTCCCTGGGTATTAATCTGTTGCTTAAGCTGTTAAAGGATGCTGCAGGGGTTCTGGCTCCGGCAGGTTTTGATATGGAGATCGTGGAAAAACACCATAATCTGAAGGTGGATGCACCCAGTGGTACGGCTCTTGCACTGGCTGATTCTATCAATGAAGAATTTAATAATGAATATGAATATGTCTTTGACAGAAGTACAAGAAGAGTACAGAGACCCAAGAAGGAGATTGGTATCAGTGCAGTCCGGGGTGGCACCATTGTAGGTGATCATGATGTGATCTTTGCCGGTGCAGATGAAGTGATTACTTTCTCTCATACGGCATATTCAAAAGCAGTATTTGGAAAAGGTGCAGTACAGGCTGCTAAGTTTCTGGCAGGGAAGCCTGCAGGTCTGTACAACATGAGTCATGTGATAGAAGGCTGATCATATTTTTATTGTATCTATAAAAACATAAATAAAATCAGGAGGGTATGCAAATGAATGAATTGGAATTAAAAGTGTTAAAGAGTCTGGCACATCAGTATCCGACCATTGCAGCAGCTTCTACAGAGATTATTAACCTGCAGGCAATTTTGAACCTTCCGAAAGGAACAGAGCATTTTTTGACAGACATTCATGGTGAGTATGAGCAATTTCGTCATGTGCTCAAGAATGGTTCCGGTTCTGTCAGGAGAAAGATTGACGAAGAATTTGGTAATACCATTACCAATAAGGATAAGAAGAGCCTTGCTACGTTGATCTATTATCCGGAGGAGAAGCTGGAGATCGTACAGAAGGAAGAGGACTGTATCGAGGACTGGTATAAGATATCGTTGCATCGTCTGGTACAGATCACTAAGAGGGTGTCCTCAAAATATACCAGATCCAAGGTGCGAAAAGCATTACCGCCGGATTTTGCTTATGTCATAGAAGAATTGATCACTGAGAAGGAAGAAATCCTGGATAAAGAAGCTTATTATAATGAGATCATTCATACGATCATCAGGATCGGAAAGGCACCACAGTTTATCATCGATCTGAGCCATCTGATCCAGCGTCTGGTCATTGACCATTTACATATTGTAGGAGATGTTTACGACAGAGGGCCCGGGCCACATGTGATTCTTGACACCTTGTGCGAGTATCATTCTGTAGACGTACAGTGGGGGAATCATGATGTTGTATGGATGGGAGCTGCCAGCGGCAGTCTTGCATGTATAGCAAATGTGGTCAGGATGGCAGCCAGATATGGTAATCTTGCTACATTAGAGGATGGCTATGGCATCAATCTTCTTCCTTTGGTTACCTTTGCCCTGGAGACTTATTCCGATAGTAATTGTGATGCTTTTAAGATCAAATACAATACAGATTACAATACAAAGGATCTGAGCATGGATACCAAGATGCATAAAGCCATGGCCATCATTCAGTTTAAGCTGGAAGGTCAGGTTATCATGCGTAATCCGGAATTTGGTATGGAGAGCCGACTGCTTTTAGATAAAGTGAATTATGAGAAGAAAACAGTTACCATTAATGGGGAAGAATATCCTATGAATGATGTGGACTTCCCTACCGTGGATCCTAAGAAGCCTTATGAACTGACAGATGATGAAATGCAGGTCATGATGCGTCTGCAGCAGGCGTTTATGAGATGCGAGAAGCTTCAGCGCCATGTCAGATTCCTGTTTTCCAAAGGTGGTCTGTACAAAGTTTATAATGGCAATCTGTTGTATCACGGTTGTGTGCCCATGGACGAAGACGGAAGCTTTGCTAAAGTGGAGATATTTGGCAAGGAATACAGTGGTAAGGAATTGTATGATGTGCTGGAATATCATGCAAGAAGAGGTTATTATTCCAAGGAACCGGCTGTACGAAGGGCTGGGCAGGATATTATCTGGTATATTTGGGGTGGTCCCGGATCTCCGGTTTTTGGAAAAGAGAAGATGGCCACTTTTGAACGATATTTTGTGACAGATAAAAGTACCCATGTGGAAAAGAAAAACAGCTATTATCAGATGCTGGAAAAGGAAGAGATTGTCAATCATATTTTAAATGAGTTTGGTCTGGATGAGAAAGATGCGCACATTGTAAATGGCCATGTGCCGGTAGAACAGATTCATGGGGAATCTCCAATCAAGTGTGGTGGTAAATTGCTGATCATAGATGGTGGTTTTGCCCGGGCATATCAGGAGAAGACCGGGATAGCCGGTTATACTTTGGTATGTAATTCCAGAGGAATGCGTCTTGTGGCCCATGAACCTTTTGAATCCACGGAAACAGCTATTAAAAATGAATCAGATATTATTTCAGACTCTATTGTTGTAGAGAATTTCTTTTACAGGAAGCAGGTAGCTGATACAGATAATGGTAGAAGACTTCGGGAGAGTATCGGTGATCTGGAGCAACTTCTGGTAGCTTACAGAGATGGTACTTTGATAGAAGGTATGTACTAAGGATAGTACAGTGTTAAGATAGAATGCAGCAAGAAGAAAGGCTGTCATACAGGCCGTTATGAAACGGCTGTTGCCAGCCTTTATAAATAATTATCTATTTCCGTTGCCGGTAGTAGCTGTAGTACTGTTGTTGCCTGTGCCGTTGCCGGTCAGGTCATCAGTGATATTAGAGATTCCGTTGGCAGCATCATCCACGATATTGCCTACAGTGTTGCCGGCATCATCAATGGCATCACCTAAAACATTACCGGTGTTGTCCATCATGCCATTTTCGGTACCGCTTGTACCGGAAACATTGTTGCCGGAACCATTCATGGTTCCATTTGTATTACCGCCGTTTGTAGTATTATCGGTGCCGGATTGGGTATTGCCACCGTTGCCGCTTTCTGTCTGGGCGCCGGTTCCGGCCATTGTGCCGGAATTATTGGCGTCGTTTTCAGTATTTCTGGAGCATGCTGCAGCCAGACATACATAGGTCAGGATGATTCCTAACACAAGAAGCTTTTTCCCTTTTCTCATAAAGTCCTCCTTTCGGGCATCTGCCCTGTTTATAAGCAATGCCGCAGACAGGGAATGCTGCGGGAGTTTTTGAATAGCTCGATACTTATTTTGTACGGAAAAAGTTTTTTTATTCGTGATTATAACAAACTGAAAATGATAAAAATAAGAAGATGAAATATGAGGAGAGATCTGAAATGGAAGAGAAGCATCAGCGAAGAGTCCGTTATAAAGGTACCCATCCCAGAAATTTTAAAGAAAAGTATAAAGAGCTGCAGCCGGATAAATATGGAGATACCATAGAAAAGGTCATCAGAAAGGGTGGTACGCCTGCGGGTATGCATATATCTATTTGTGTGGAGGAAATTCTGCAATTTCTTCAGATTCAACCGGGACAGAAGGGGTTGGATGCTACATTGGGCTACGGCGGGCATTCGGGAAGAATGCTTCAGTGCCTAAAGACGGATGGAACGGCAGTCAACGGTGGGCATCTGTATGCTCTGGACGTTGATCCTATCGAAATTGTAAAGACGGAAGAGAGGCTTCGCAATATGGGCTATGGAGAAGATATATTGACCATATTGCAAATGAATTTTGCAGATATTGATAAGCTGTCTGATCAGGTGGGTAAATTTGATTTCGTGCTGGCAGATCTGGGAGTTTCATCAATGCAGATCGATAATCCGGACAGAGGGTTCTCCTATAAAACAGAAGGTCCTCTTGATTTAAGACTCAATCCTACTAAAGGTATTTCAGCAGCAGAGCGTCTGAGAACTGCCGGGCAACAGGAAATTGCCGGTATGCTTGTGGAGAATGCAGACGAACCCTATGCCCGGGAGATAGCCAGGGAAGTTATCAATACATTGAAAAGAGGTGACAGGATAGATACAACCACACAGTTCAGACTGGTGATTGAGAAAGCGCTGGAGTTCCTTCCTGCTGAGGAACGGACGGAAGCAGTCAAAAAATCCTGTCAGAGAAGTTTTCAGGCATTGCGAATTGATGTGAACAACGAATATGAGGTTTTGTATGCCTTTTTGGAGAAGCTTCCGAATGTGCTGGCACCGGGAGGACGGGCAGCCATACTGACTTTTCACTCAGGAGAAGACAGACTGGTAAAGAAATCTTTCCAGAGCTTATACAAAGAAGGGGTCTACAGTGATTACAGTAAAGAAGTGATCAGACCATCAGCGCAGGAATGTATCCGCAACAGCAGAGCCAAATCCACTAAAATGCGTTGGGCTGTGAAAGCGTAATATTTGTAAAGGAGAAAGAAAGATGGAATTTCGTCCTTGTATCGATATCCATAATGGACAAGTAAAGCAAATTGTGGGAGGCAGTTTGAAAGATTTAAACGATTCAGCTGTTGAAAATTATGTGGCAGAGCAGGATGCAGCCTTTTATGCTCACTTATATCAACAACACAACATCAAGGGAGGCCACGTAATTCTCTTAAACCCTGTATCCAGTGACCACTACCAGGCAACCAAAAAACAGGCGTTGTCAGCTCTGAAAGTTTATCCCGGAGGCCTTCAGGTAGGGGGAGGTATCACTCCGGACAATGCCCGGGAATTTCTGGATGCCGGCGCTTCGCATGTGATTGTAACTTCCTACGTTTTTAAAGATGGCCGAATCCACTATGACCGCCTGGAAACTATGAGAAAAGCCGTAGGCTCAGATCGTCTTGTCCTTGATGTCAGCTGCCGCTTGATTGAAGATAGATACCATGTGGTTACTGACCGCTGGCAGAAAGTTACAGATGAAATCATGAACGTCGAGCTTTTGGATAAACTGTCCGATTACTGCGATGAATTCCTGATTCACGCAGTAGACGTAGAAGGAAAATCCAGGGGAATTGAAATCTCCCTCGTAAAACTACTGGGAGACTGGGGAAAACATCCCATTACCTACGCAGGCGGAGTCCACAATTTTGAAGATTTAAAACAATTAAAAGAACTTGGCAGGAATAAGGTCAACGTAACCATCGGAAGTGCCCTGGACCTTTTTGGTGGCTCTATGAACTTCCGGGAAGTTTTGGACTTTATGAAAAATACATAATAGAACAAATTCAAAAAGGCTGTAATCCTGATATCAGGTGAACAGTCCTTTTTGCTTTATAGAAAAACTCATAAAACAAGTGAAACCACCCGCTCTTTTTGTCGAGATATAAGGTAACAGGAGGGATATACGATGCAGGATGAACAAATTGTGGATTTATACCCTGACACCAAAACCGTCCACCTAACCCGCCCCTTTCTATATTTATTAATAGACACCCAAACCTACACCCCCATCTTCATCGGAACCGTACAAAACATTCCAAAATAAAATCTAATCCCCCATGCGCAGCCCTACCCCAAAATTCCGCGATGCGTAGCGAGCCAAACTATAAACCCCTACTCGCCGCAAGACCAGCGAACAGTGAAAAAGGAAGGGGT
>JAFYSG010000139.1 GCA_017559435.1 Lachnospiraceae bacterium | reverse complement strand
ATACGGATGGTCCTTGCCTGATCTGCAATGGCTCTGGTAATGGCCTGACGGATCCACCAGGTAGCATAGGTAGAGAATTTATATCCTTTTCGATAATCGAACTTTTCTACAGCTTTAATAAGACCCAGGTTACCTTCCTGAATCAGATCAAGGAATAGCATACCGCGGCCCACATAACGCTTGGCAATGCTGACTACCAGACGCAAATTTGCCTCAGCCAGCCTCTTCTTGGCATCCTGATCGCCTACCTCCATCTTCTGCGCCAGTTCAATCTCTTCCTCGGCACTTAAAAGGGGCACTTTACCAATTTCTTTCAGATACATTCTGACCGGATCTTCGAGACTGATACCCTCCGGAATGCTCAGATCCAGATTGTCCACATCTACATCAATATCCTCGTCAGACAGGATCAAGGGTTCTTCTCCGATATCATCCATTTCTGTGATGCGCAGCACATCTACATTGCTTCGTTCCAAAGCATCCAACACTCGTTCACATTGTTCCTCCTCCAGCGGCATATCTGAAAAGAAATCACTGATCTCCTGATATTCCAATACATTTTTCTTCTTTTTCGCCATAGCAAGAAGGTCTTTTACCTTTTGCTCAAATTTTGCCTGTGTGTTTTCATCCATTTTCGTGGTTCCATCCTTCCTATTGTATCATTGTAACCTTAATCCAGTGAAATATGCGTTCTGGCCAGCTCTTCCAATGCTTTCTTGCCCTCAATCACCTGTTTTAGGGCATTCACATCTGTTCCAAGCTTGGAAGTATAATATTCATAACTGTTGCGTTTTACAGAAAGCACAATATCTCGAAACGCTTTTTCTTGTTCCTGCCTTGTTTCCAGCTTTGGCAAACTCGTATGAAACAAAGACGCAGCTTCCCTCTGCTCCTCTTCATCCGTAAACATACTGATGATCCCTGCAGGATTGTAGTTGCCTTTTTCCATATCTGCAAAAAGTCTGACAGCAACCTTCTGATATAAATCCTCGGTAAAATCTCCCGGAGAAATATATCGTTTGATTTTCCCATAGACCTGAGGCTCGTCCGTAAGCCAGGTAAGCAGTAGCCTTTGGGACTTCTTCCCATTTTCCTGTGGTGCATTCTTTTGCTGCACGCCGGAACGCGGGCGTTCTATGGGGCGTGCAAGCCCTGTTTTCGCCGCATAACTGTTTACAAGCCCTCGCAGCTTGTCAAAACCGATCAGATACTTGTCCGCAACAGCCTGCAGATAATTCTCCCGCTCCACTTCCTCTGAGAAAGCACAGAGTTTCCCTGCAATCTCCCTATAAAACGAGGTCTTGGACTCCGGGTCCTTCAGATCATACTCTCTTTCCAGAACCCGAATCTCAAAGAAAAAGCTGTTCTCCGCCTGATCGATCCTCTCCTGAAAGGCCTCTCTGCCCAGATGCTTCATGAATTCATCCGGGTCCTTAAAGGGATGCATATTGATCACCTTGGCTGACAGTCCGGCCTCTCTCAAGATACCAATACTCCTAAGCGCAGCCTTCACACCGGCACCGTCGCTGTCATACGCCAACAATACATTTTCCGTATATCTGTGCAACAGACTTGCCTGTTCAGAGGTAAAGGCGGTTCCCAGACTGGCCACTGCCTGGGTAAAGCCGGCCTGGTGCATGGCGATCACATCCATATATCCTTCGCAGATAATGATATTCCCACTCCTGGCCGTCCGCGCAAAATTCAGGCCGTACAGATTCCTTCTTTTATCAAAAATCGGCGTCTCCGGGGAATTCAAATACTTAGGCTCTCCGTCTCCCATTACTCGCCCACCAAAGCCTATAACCCGGTGATTCACATCTTGTATAGGGAACATGACCCGATTCCAGAACTGGCTCACAAGCCCCCTGGTCTCCGAGAAACTGGCAAGCCCGGCCTCCTTGATCAACTCATCCTCAAAGCCCTTCTGCCTCAGATACTGCACCAGGTAAGCACCATTTTTACCGGCATACCCCAGTCCGAACTTCTTCATGGTCTCTTCCGTCAACTGCCGCTTCTCAAGATACTGATGACCAATCTCCCCATGTTTTGATCTGAGTTGATAATAGAAGAACTTGGCAGCCTCCTTATTGACCTCCAGAAGCCTTGCCCGCTTATTCTCCTTGCGCCGCATCTCTTCCGTATATTCTACCTCCGGCAGATTCACACCCGCCCGGCCCGCCAGCATCTTCACCGCCTCCGGAAAGGTATAATTCTCATATCCCATGACAAAGGTATACACATTTCCACTGACACCGCAGCCGAAACAGTGATACATCTGCTTATTCCCGGACACTGCAAAGGATGGGGATTTCTCGTTGTGAAAAGGACATAATCCCCAGTGATTGTTCCCCTTTTTTGTAAGTCTCACATATCCGGAGATCACATCCACTATATCGTTTTTCATTCTGACTTCTTCTATCAGTTCTTCCGGATAAAACATATCTCAACTCCTCAACATGGCCATGACTTGGGAATGTAAATCTCTTCGTATTTCGCAATTGCAAAGCGGTCACTCATAGCTCCCACATAATCACAGACGATTCTTTCTCTGGGTTCTCCTTCCGACAAAAGCTTTAAAAACTCATCCGGCAAGTCATCCACATGCTTCAGATAATGATGATAAAGTGTCTCCATCAATACCTCTGCTTTGCCTTCCTCACTTTTTGCCTCCGGGTTCTGATACACTCTGTCAAACATGAACTGACGCAGCTTTTTCATGGCGTCAGCCACTGTATCTGACATAAGAATATCATTTTTATCCATACTGGTGACGATGATGTCGTGTATAAAACAGCTCAGTCTCTCATTTGGCGTACTGCCAAGCACCTCGCTGATCTCCCTGGGAACATCGCTCTCCTTCAGGATACCGCCGCGCACTGCGTCATCCATATCATGATGTATATAAGCAATTTTATCTGAAAAGCGCACGATCTTCCCTTCCAAAGTATGAGGCTTTCCAATGGTCTGGTGATTCAGCATACCATCCCGCACCTCATAAGTCAGATTTAAACCTTCTCCATTCTTCTCCAGCTTATCAACTGTCCGCACACTTTGCTCACTATGTTCAAATCCATAAGGACAAACACGGTTTAATGCCCGCTCCCCCGCATGCCCGAAAGGCGTATGTCCCAGATCATGCCCCAGAGAAATGGCTTCCACCAACTCTTCATTCAGCTTCAGTGCCTTGGCAATGGTTCTGGCATTCTGTGACACCTCAAGGGTATGGGTTAATCTGGTGCGATAATGATCTCCCTCCGGCGTCAGAAACACCTGCGTCTTATCCTTCAGCCTGCGAAAGGCTTTACAATGAATGATCCTGTCTCTGTCCCGCTGAAACACAGGTCTAATGTCATCCTGCCCTTCCGGCTTTAAGCGTCCTTTTGACTCCATACTAAAGCTTGCATAGGGACTTAATATTTCTTTTTCTCTTAATTCTAATTTTTCTCTAATCGTCATACTGACCTCCTTACGGCCGTGCCCGTGGGGCCTAAGAAACCAATCCAACACTCTTATTATTATTATTCTGCAAAGATTACAGAATTCCTCTTTTTTCTTCATCGACAAATTAAGTGACAAATTATGTTAAGCCCCATACTTTAAAAATGCAGTCTTTTTCTCACAGCATTGCGAAGTCTCTTTCTGGACAAAAGTGTAATGATCGTGATATTTACAATAATGCATACCGTCAGTACAATGGTGGACCATCCAAGCTGCACCGTCCCTTGAAGATACCGGTCTATGAGAATCTCCATGCCGATATTTAATGCAGCCAGCGAGGTAAAGGAATACAATGTATTGGTCAGAAAAGAACGGGGCAACATTTGAAAACACACCACCAAAAACTCTGTGACTAAAGTGACCAGCACTGCAATGGGCATACCGATTCCCCAGAACCACTGGCTGCTCTCACTCAAAAAAGTCAACATATACAGATATATCACCGTTCCCAGACCATCCAAAAGCACAGAAGTATACACTGACAATCTGGTATAAATAGCTATCGGTATCAGGATCACCCACAGAAGGATGCAGGCCCCGATCACTGCAAGTGACCATGGACGGGAGGAATATACCAAAACATTCAACAATCCACACACTATCGATGTAGACACCATAACCGTAGTCAATAGGATCGACATATCCTTTCTTTTTACCACTTCCACCTGCCCCTTTTCTTCCGGGAATGGTGATTTGTTACAGACTGCTTCTCTGGGATTGATCACCGGTGTATTACAAAGCGGGCACTGCCCAAGCGACTGTTCCAACTCTACACCACAATTCACACAATAAGACATGCTATACCTCCAATGTCATCTCTCGATTGCTTTCTATTTTCACATGAATGCCATCCTGCACCAGCTTGCGAAAAAAATACCGCTCCACATCCGCTTCGATAATGCTGCTGGCAAAATTAATGGTCAATGTATCTTCATAACTTATGATCGCACAATTGGTCCTTGAGGAAAAAGGTTGGCCCATATAAATATCAAACCTTACAATATAAGGCTTCATGGACTCTGGTACCTTCAATGCTCCCATATTGGTCAACCCTGCCGAAGAATTGTGATCCTGCACTCTGGTATAAAAGAGTTTGATCACAAAATCCTTAATAAATAGAGTAACAATCCGGATCAAAGGATGACGTTTAGTAGCCGCATTGGTAGTAATATCTCCTCTCAGGAACTTTTCATTAATATGATACCTCATATCATTATGCACCTGTGTTACAATTTCCTCAAAGGTATACTCTCCCAGCCTCGGATCCACACCGGGATAAATCATGGTAATAAAATTGCGCAGTGTTTTGGAAGGAAAAAATCTCCTTAAATTCACCGGCATGGCAACCTTTACCGGTTTCAAGCGCAAGCGTCGGTCTGACTCCTGCTTTTTTAAAAGAGCATATAAAAGCACCGCATTCAAATATTCCGTAATAGTGGCATGATAACCCTTGGCCACCGCCAATACCGCAGATGTGGACATGATGCCGTCAATGATATTCAAAGTATAAAAAGACTCCTTGGTCCCCCGGATCCGATAAGTCTTCTCTCCCGGTCTGGGCGGACAGAACTTGGCATTGGCATACTTCATATAAGCATCCTCAAGCTCCTCAGGGTCAGGCTGTTTATCAATGTTCATGACAAAATATCCCTGCTCTTTAGAAAAAGCGGTCTCTACAGGATATCCTTTCAACCTTAGATAAACTGCCGTAACTGTCTGCAATACACACATGCACCCGGTTCCGTCACCCAAACTATGGTGGGCCTCCAGGGATATCCGGTTCCTGTAATAGTAAAAACGGATCAGATATCGGTTATTTCCTTTAAAATACATGGGCTGACAGGGATTCTTGATATCCGGTTGCACAAAGGGACCGGGGCGATCATTGGGTTCCAGATATCTCCAGAACAGGCCTTTTCTCATAGCTACTTTATATGTGGGGAATCTGGGCATTGTCAGGTCTACAGCCCTTTGCAGAAGTTCTGGATCCACCACCTCGGTCAATAGGACAGACTGCCTGTATACCGGGGCGAAGTCGTGTCTGTGCAGCGTGGGGTACACAATTGCAGACAAGTCTAGCTGGTACCAATCTTTGCGAGGAATGGGCTTTTCTCTTTTTGCCATGGGAGATCCTTTCTGCAAGTTAAAAATGTCATTTAGTTAGATTATAGCTCAGCATGGTGGGTTTAAAACATGATTATCAAAAAAACAAACTTATAACGTAGAAAAAAGCTTCCGATTTGTATCAGAAGCTCTTAGGTAGTGCAGAGAAAGGGACTTGAACCCTCATGGTATTGCTACCACACGGACCTGAACCGTGCGCGTCTGCCAATTCCGCCATCTCTGCAAAGCAGTTATTACTATAACATAATTAATTATGTGTGTCAAGTAATATTTTAAATTTTCGAAATTGTGTGTTTAACTTCAAAAATTATAATGCGGAAGATGGGACTTGAACCCACACGATCACAATGATCACAAGATCCTTAGTCTTGCTCGTCTGCCAATTCCGACACTTCCGCATAGCATTCAGCAACTTCCGTCTTCTTTAGAAAGCCTGTCGCATCACGCAAGTAAGATAATAACACTATCTGTGGTAAATGTCAATTGTTTTTTTCAATTTTTTTGATATTTTTTTCATAAGATTAGTATTGACTTTTGCCCTAAAATAAGCTACAATTCATTTTGTTCCTGCAGAGATGGCGGAATTGGCAGACGCGCACGGTTCAGGTCCGTGTGGTAGCAATACCATGAGGGTTCAAGTCCCTTTCTCTGCACGAAAGACACAGAGTCATTTTTAGATTCTGTGTTTTTTTTATCAATACAGATACCTGTGCAAACAAAAACCGCTGATACCCTACATTGATCGTGATATCTGCGGTTTTATTATTACTCGTGCTTCTTAATCTGATTCAACTGTGCATTCAATGCAAGCAACTGCTCCTTGGTCACTTTTACATTGACCGCACCCATAAGGCTGCACATACGGATTACAGTAAATCCACCCATCATCTGCATCAGCTCAGGCGACATTTCCATTCCACCATTGCCGGTGCCCTGCATCATCTGCTGCATCAGGTTCATAAACAGCGCTTTTCCTTCTTCCACCTTCATGATCTCACTAAGCTTATCATTCAGCGAGAAATAACCTTCCGGCGCAGTAATATCAAACCAGTTGAGAATAGCCCCCTTCTCCTTCAGGCGATACTCTTCATTGAAGATATCCACCTTGCAGATCACACTTTCGTCTCTGCACTCTCCTGCTACAGCCACAAGCTTTGAACGGCCTGCATTTGGCACCTGGAAGTAGAAGAAATGTTCAGGACTCTTCTGCCTGCCCAGGCTTTCTCCATTTATAAACAATTCTACTTCCGGAAGATTGGAATATACCGTTACCTTGGTCACATCTTCTACACGGTCTACATAGCGCTTACCACAGATGTGGACAAAAGGCTCATCGGATAACCATGCCTTGTAAGCATAGAAAGAATCCTTCTTGTATTTACGGTCAAATGTCACAAGACCCTTATGATTCTGTCCATTCTCGCCGCCTTCGTTTCTGGAATCTGCACCGAAGTCAAACATATTCCACACATGCGTAGCCCACAGATACGGTCTGGTGTACAGCTGCTTGATCAGTTCTTCATGATAATAAGCCTGATATTCCTCTGTATAGTCTCCCTGATCCGGATCAGAAGTATGCCAGTTTAACGCCTCACAACCATACTCGCTGACACCGATGGGGATGTTGGGGAAGGTGGCATGGAAACGATCAAACCAAGGACCATTCATGGAGGTATCGCCGCCGTACCAGCCGAAGTAGTGATTGTAGGATACTACATCCGGAATCTGTATATAGGGATGATTGATATCACACATGGACACCGCTGCAATAGTTGTCAGTCTGGTGGGATCCATCTGATGTACCATGTCATTCAAAACACGATGATTATCCATCAGATCTTCCTGCACCTCTCCGGACATGGTGATCTCATTGGAAAGTCCCCACACTACGATACTGGGATGGTTATAATTCTGAATCACCAGCTCTTTCATCTGGGAAATAGTGTTTTCCCGTCCACCTTCCATGTGTTTGGAGATATAAGGAATCTCAGCCCATACAACAAGTCCCTTCTCATCGCACAGGTCATAAAAATACTGACTATGCTGATAGTGTGCCAAACGTATTGTGGTTGCTCCCATCTCACAGATCAGGTCCATATCTTCTATGTGATGCTCCGGAAGCAGTGCATTTCCAATCCCCCATCTGTCCTGATGGCGGGATACACCGCGCAAAGGATAACTTTCACCGTTTAAGATAAATCCTTTCTCAGGATCGATCACAAAGCTTCTGCAGCCAAAACGTGCAGATACATTATCCAGCATTTCCTGCCCGGATAACAACACTACTTCTGCCGTATACAGATAAGGATCCTTCCTGCCATGCCACAGATGCGCCTTCTTGATCACAAACTCCGCCTTTGTCTGATCTGCGCCAAGTTCACTTTCACCTACCACATTCCCTTCGGCATCTTTCAGCGTATATTTCAGTCTCTGACCTTTCGCTACATTTGTCACATATACTTCCACACTCACCCTGGCATCATCACCTTCCACAACGGGAGTAACTGCAATACCGGGACCTCCGTAATACTCCAGATCAAAGTGGGCATCACTTACTGCGATCAGATTCACATCCCTATACAGACCACCGTAGAAAGTAAAGTCTGCCATCTGAGGATATACACTGTCATTGGGGCTGTTGTCCACTGCCACTACAAGCAGACTCTTTTCCTTCAGTTCCTTGGTCACATCCACACGCCAGGTAGAATATCCACCGTCATGGTGGGCTATGCTTTTCCCATCCACATACACATCTGCAGAAGAATTGGCACCGCAAAACTCCAGATAATACTTGTCTGCAACAGGAAGATCAGCCTTTACGATCTCCTTTGCATAATAGCAGGTACCGCGATACAGATCATTGCCCCCATCCTGTCCATCAATCGCATTCCAGGTATGGGGAAGTGTCACCCAGTACCAGTTCTCAGGCATAGTGGACGGAACCTTAGACGCCTCCTTGGAAAATGCCCACTTTACATTCAGATTCAGAATCTCTCTCATCACTGTTGTCCTTTCTGATATATATTTTTATTATTTTTTACTTATGACCTTTTATTTATTCCTGTCTTTCATGCTTTTCCTTTAATGCGATCACATTGGCATCAACCTCTTTCTTATGCAGAGGATACCAGAACCACAGAATCGCTGCCAACAGACCAAAGCCCAGAGCAGGCACCAAAGTAGAGATATTAAAGATGCCGTTTACTACACCTGTATCAAAGGCTGTGGTATCTGTATAACCGACCATAGTCAGAAGTGCACCGCTCAAACCTGCAGAGGCCGCCTGACCGAGCTTTCTGGCAAAGGAATACAAGGCATATACCGAACCGTCCTCACGGATACCATTCTTAAGCTCCGAGTAATCAATCACATCTGTGATCAACGCCCAGGATACCATAGTGAAGATTCCAAGTCCAAGCCAGCAAAGTGTCTGTAATGCCACATAAACCCATACACTTTCCGGACGAAGGAAAAACAATGCCATACATACTGCTGCGGCAAGGGCATTTGCAGCCACACTCACTTCTGCCTTACCAAACTTATTGGCCAGTGGTTTAGAAAGCACTGCTGCAAGCATCATGCCTGCCATCATCAACAGCGTGGATGCAGACTGTGCATTCGTATTCCTGTAAAAGTTGGGAAATACATAATTTGCCATGGACTGCATAGTCAGCTGCGCCAGGAGCATCACGATAGAAGCTGCAATGATAGAGATCAAAGCGCGATTTTTTAATGCATTTTTAAACATATTGAACACACTGTTATTCTTTACCGCTTCCTGATCCACCTCGGGCTTTACCCGCTCAGTGGTCATATAGTAGCACAACAGATAACAGCCTACCGCCAATACTGAGAACACACCTGCGATCAATGTAAATCTGCTGCCTACCATCTGAGAATTCTCATTATAAGCCAGCATGGGAACTCCTGCACCGATCACCACTCCTGCCAGGGTCGCACCCATACTGCGGAAAGTAGACAGGGACTGACGGTCACTAGGTTCTGCAGAGACAGCAGAAGCCATGGAACCATAGGGAATATTGATGGATGTATAAAAGATAGATCCCCACAAAATGTATGTCACAAATAAATATCCAATTTTAAATGCCATAGGCATATTTGCCAACCCACTCTGATAGATCAGGAATGAGGCAATGGCAACAGGTGCGCACATTCTGCGGATCCAGGGCTTAAACTTTCCAACGGAAGTCATCTTACTGCGGTCACAGATACGTCCCATTGTCACATCCGTAAATGCATCCACGAAACGGGCGATCATCATGATCACACCCACCACTGCTGCCGGAACTCCCATGATATCGGTGTAAAACTTCAACAGAAAACTGGAGGATAGTATAAAGGTAAAATCGTTACCAAAATCACCGAACATGTAACCCAGCTTATCCCGCAGCCCAAATGGTCTTTCTTCCTTTTTCTTCGCCATAAAATGTTCCTACCTTTCTCACAAAACCAAATTTATATTGACTGTTATTATTTTAACAAACTAAAAAAGAAAGGCGTGAGGAATATTTTTGTTTTTTTATGTAATATTTTTATTAACACTTGATTTTTCCCAAAAATTATACAATAATAAATAAAAATAGTTTCTTTCGTTTACACAGCAACTGATGAATGGAGGGATTCCATGTTTTATGATGCCGAGCTATCCTTTTTAACATCAATTTTAAAAAACTATCATATACAGACGCACCTGCTGACAGAAGATACTGCCCAAAAGTGTAATCTGGATCTGGGACTGCGCGAACTTCTTGGTAAGGATATACGTCTTCCTCTGCAGCAATTTATCAAGGAACACATACATCCTAAGACCTTTTACCGGATCAGTGATTCCTTTCACTGTAAATATGTCATGTTTCTGCTCCCCCAGACAGAGCCCCCGACCACAATGGTGATCGGGCCATATGCCTGCATGGAAATAACGAAAGAAATCATTTATCAAATTATTGATGAATATCACATCCCTCCTGATTTATTTCCGCAAGTAGAGAAGTATTACAGTAACATTCCCATATTTATAGAAGACAGCCTGATCAATACGTTGCTTAACACTTTTGGCGAAAAGATATGGGGAGGATTAGACAGTTTCACGATTCATTCTGTCAGTCACTTTTTTGATCTGACAGAACCGATCTGTGAGAAGATGCTTGTCAAGAATATCGAAGAACCCCTTCTTAGTATTCAAGTTCTGGAAAACCGCTATGCCACGGAAAACAAATTGATGCAAGCTGTATCTCAAGGACAGCCCAACAAAGCAGAATCTATTATAAGTTCCCTGTCTCTTTTAGCACTGGAGGAACGCACATCGGATCCACTGCGCAATCTGAAGAATTATAGTATTATTTTGAACACACTCCTTCGTAAAGCGGCTGAGACAGGCTCTGTGCATCCTCTTCACATTGACAAACTCTCTGCCGACTTTGCCCGCAAGATAGAGTTGCTCACCTCCAAGGAATCCGTCCTCAAGCTTCAACGAGATATGATCCACAAATACTGCCTGCTGGTTAAGAACCACTCCATGAAAAGCTATTCTCTGCTGGTGCAGAAAGTGATCACCCAGATCGATCTGGATCTGACTGCTGATCTTAGTTTAAAGACCCAGGCCAAGCTCCAGAATGTCAACGCCAGCTATCTGTCCAGCTTGTTCAAAAAGGAAACCGGAATGACCTTGACAGAATACGTCAACAAAAAAAGAATTGACCAGGCCATCTTTCTACTCAATTCCACTTCCATGCAGATCCAAACCATTGCACTGTATTGTGGAATACCAGATGTAAATTACTTTACCAAGACCTTCAAGAAATATATTGGAAAGACTCCCAGGGAATACAGGGATAACATTCTTTTTTATAAACCGTGATCTCTCGTTAAAAATATTCAGACTTCCTGCAAATCTACAAAGAGCTGCCATACTCAATGCCCATTTTGAGTATGACAGCTCCCTTTATTTTAATCTTAGTCAGCCACCACAGCACCCGTATACAACTGATAATACTTACCCTTCTGCTCGATCAGATCAGCATGGGTACCTCTTTCAATGATGCGTCCCTGCTCCAGTACCATGATACAGTCGCTGTTGCGCACCGTAGACAGTCTGTGTGCAATGACAAACGTAGTACGTCCCTTCATCAGCTTATCCATGCCGTCCTGTACAATACGTTCTGTACGGGTATCAATGGACGAAGTGGCCTCATCCAGGATCAGCACCGGAGGATCTGCCACCGCAGCTCTGGCAATGGCAAGGAGCTGGCGCTGTCCCTGGCTTAAGTTGCTGCCATCTCCTGTCAGCACTGTCTGATACCCCTGTGGCAGACGATTGATGAAACTGTCCGCATTGGCAAGCTTTGCCGCTGCATACACCTCTTCATCCGTAGCATCCAGCTTTCCATACCGGATATTCTCCATAACCGTACCGGTAAACAGGTGAGTATCCTGCAGCACGATTCCAAGAGACTTCCTCAGATCAGCCTTTTTAATCTTATTAATATTGATCCCGTCATAACGGATCTTACCATCCTGAATGTCATAGAAACGGTT
>JAFYSG010000138.1 GCA_017559435.1 Lachnospiraceae bacterium | reverse complement strand
TATCGATCACTGCCGCTGTCATATCTTCTGAGAAATAAAAAGGAGTCATATCCCCTTTGCCGGAAGCATCTATTTTCTCCCAATCCTCACTAAAAAGCGGCAGCAGATTCTCTGATATTTCGTTGGTCTCTTTTAAATTCTCTATGCCTTTTTCTGTATAAATCATATCCTGCCTCCTACAACTCACACCATAAGTTAAGTTATGATTTTTTCACGTTACTTATTTTCTGAGTCATATTCTTAACAGACTCTAATGGAATCAATGTTTCAACATCACAGTTTCCATTATTATATTTCACAATATCTTCACAAAGCTTGATCACACAGTACTGACGTCTGTCAATTGTCGGTCCGCCCATATGAGGAATTGTTGTAACATTTTCAATCGAACGCAGAGGTGAATCTACCGGAAGAGGCTCCTTTTCATACACATCAAGCACTGCATTGATCTTTCCTGTCTTTAACACATCAATCAGATCGTCTTCATTCAAAACCGGTCCACGAGCGGTATTGATCAATAAACTTCCTTCTTTCATCAGATCAAACTGATCTTTTCCTATCATGTGGTAAGTTCTTTCGCTGAGGGACTGATGGATAGATATTACATCACTTTTCTCAAAGACTTCATTTAATGTTGCTTTTTCCACACCATACTTCCCTGCTTCTTCCTCAGTCAAATGACCGGAATGTACCAGGATTTTAACACGAAATGGCTTCAGAAATTCCACAAACTTTTGGGCGATCGCTCCAAATCCGATGAGACCAATGGTTCTATCCATGATGCCCTCATTATAAAACTGAGGATCTTTCCATAATCCGTCTCTCATCCTCTTTGCATACTTCTCGATTTTACGAAGTCCTACCATCGTATAACATACACAAGCCTCAGCAACTGATTCCGCGAACACACAATTTGCTCCCAATACAAGGATATTTTTGTTGTAAACATCCTCACCTACAACACCTGCCAGCGATCCGGCTGTGTAAGCAATAATCTTCAAGCTATCTGCAGCTTCCAGTATCTCTTCATCATAGAGGGCACTTCCCCAGCCACAGAATACCACATCGATTCCTTTCAGAGCTTCCTTTAGCTCCTCTTTTGTGTAATTTCTTTCATTTGGATTATATGTTACATTACCAAGTGATTCTATGTACTTTTTAGAAAGCGGGGTAAAAAATGTGTTACGCACATTTCCCTGGGGCATTGTTACAAGTATATTCATTTCCATGCTTGCATGATGTTTATAGAAGCAAAAACAACATATTCCTTTCATTTTAATATCGTGGTTTAATACAATCAGATACTGGGACATCGATTTACTATGATGGCTTCTATCTACTGCTTTCCAAACCGGCACCACTTGACCAGAACAGCAACATCATAAGTCGTGAATCGACGACAAACTATTGTTTATCTTTATACAGCACAGTGGCATTAGCACCATAATCCTCTTCAAATAAATACCCATCAAATTTATCATCAGGCTGCAGTTCCTCGATTCGCACCTCTCTGCCATTCTCATAATCACGACTTCGCTTTCCGCAAAGCATGAATTCTGTCACATTAAGAATGGTTTCCACATCTGCAGTCTTTTGTTCTCCGGTTTTCAATGTCTCAGAAATACGTTTTAAAAGCTCTATATAGAGCTTTGAAGAGTTTATTTTAAAGAAGAAGGATCCCTTGGTTGTCATGATTGACACGCTAAAAGGACGAAATGCAGTGAGGTAGGTACAATATGTACCAATCACACCATTGGCAAAACGAACTGTATAAAGTTCACACTTTCCGCCTGCCCTTTGAGTGGCTCCGTTGAATTTACAGGAAACAGCCGGTGCTCCTGCAAGCTCTGACAGAATTTCTCCAATATGTACACTATAATTGAATTCATCTACACCGCACTCGCCATAGACAGCTATCACTTCACCGCGTTCTTCTACCGGCTTTGCCAGAAATTCCTGGACTTCTACCGCATAGCGTGCGGAAGAAGATCCAAGAATCCTGGCACCACTTTTGAGCAATTCACGAACACATGCCACATCCTTCACACTTCCCACAAGGGGCTTGTCGATGAAGACCATCTTGCCCTGATCAATAAAAGGCATAGCTTGTTCCAGGTGCTTCTCCCAGTTACAAGACTGTACAAAACCGATGTCGCAGCTCTGTGCCATCTCTTCTATGGTCTCTGCCCTGCCTTCCATCTGATACTTGTTAATAAACCAGGCAACCTCTTCATCGCCACGAAACCCTTCATTAAAAACCTTCACATACTGCATATCCAACTCCGGATTTTCTGCCATTTTCTGTGCAAATGCAAAGGGATGAGACACATCAATATTTACCAGACCAATTTTTTTCATAGCTGGTCTCCTTGCCACATTATTTAAAATTCACTTCACAAGTCAACTTACCTTTTGCCGGATACTCTCCTGCCAGAACCTCAAGAGTTGCTTCCACTGATTTCTCTGATACATTACCCACAATGATTCTGGGCATATGGGGAAGATCTTCCAGAACAAGGGGATTACCAAAATGGATCACTGTGTTTACCCTTTCTGTCATGCGCATGGCATCGATCAGCGTTACTAATCTGTGTGTCAGACGTTCCTTACCGGTAAAGCTTAAAGGCTCGGTAAAGGTAAGGAAAATCACATCATCATACCCCAGGGACTCATTGAGTACTTCTACATTCTGTCCTTGTGAAGGGAACTCATGAATAAATTTAACAGCAGCATTGGGGAACAGCTCCATTATCTTCTGTTTTATCTTTAACGGATAATGCCACTTGGAACTGAAGGTATCCACATCAATTTTTCCGTCTGAGCCAATCTGCATTTCGTTTCTTATCACCACGGCAAAATAGTATTTACCATCTCTTGAAAGGCTTGTAGATACGCCCTCATCTGTTTTTGCATACACGCCGTTCTTATCAATATTACGGAAGATTTCCATTTCTTCTTCCGTGATCTCTACATCCTTCGGAAGTGAAAGTGTCTTATGCTGTGCCTCCAGAATACGCTTTACAGCCGCATCCAGCACATCATCCGGAATCAGGCCCTGATCATAAGCTTCACAAAGGTCTGCAAATTCCTTTCTGCTCTCTGCTGTAAAGGGAAGAATGGTATCATTACCTGCTGCAATAGCATACCCCTTAGATTCCACATCATTGTAAAGGGCTTTGATTCCCATCATGCAAAGGGCATCTGTCATGATCACACCTTCAAAGCCAAGCTCACGGATGATATCAATTACCTTCTTAGACATAGAAGCAGGATGATCAGGATCAATATTCACGCATTTCTTATGTCCTGTCATAATACCGTCCAGAAGATCCTGTTCCATCAACTTTCTATATGGGTACAGACCGTCTTCTATCAGTTCCTCTTTTGTCTGATAGCTTATAGCAGCTGTCATATGGGAATCAATGCCAAGAGGATTATCTGCACCGGGATAATGCTTACCCAATGTCAAAAGACCGCCATCATGCAATCCCTGAGCCATAGCAGCAGAAAACTCTGTTACCATTTCTTTGTCGGATCCCAACGCACGGATAAAACCCGGTCTGATGTCCATGATAGGGTTACATACCATGTTATACCCCATCTTATGCGCTACTGCTCCCAGCACTTTACCAAACACATACGCATTCTTCGGATCACCGGTATTACCTATGGCACTGTGTCTGCCCACAAGATAATCCCCGTTTTTGGTAGAAATACCGCTTTCTGCATCTGTCACCACAATAATGGGATAATCCGCTAATTCTTTAACCTTTTCAAGCATTTCTTCCGCATCTCTGGCTCCCTGCTGGATCCATACTACACCAAGTGCACGCTCTTTGATGAGTTCAAAAAGAAATTCTTCATTATCCTCTGATTTTGCCCAGCTGTTTAAAAAACCGGTAAACACCATGCCTAACTTCTGTCGCAACGTAAGTTCTTCAAATACTAATTCTTTCATTTTCTGCCTCCTGTCAAGAAGTTCTTCACATTCTCTGTCAACAAAGAATTGTACGTTTTTTCATCGATTCCATTCTCCAGAGCCATATGTTTGACTAATCGCAGAATATGAGCATATCCCGGACCGCCGTACTTTTTCCACATGGTCTTTAAACAGATATCGTTGCAGATCAGGATCTGCTTACCGTATCC
This sequence comes from Lachnospiraceae bacterium, assembly GCA_017559435.1. Lineage (GTDB taxonomy): Bacteria > Bacillota > Clostridia > Lachnospirales > Lachnospiraceae > Acetatifactor. The sequence continues at coordinate 4,743 of JAFYSG010000138.1, read as the reverse complement.
CTCATCGATCAGCTGCTTCAACAGTCTGATCCGTTCCAAATCGTATATGAACCGGCGCTCCTCCGACAGGTAAAACTCTTTACCGAAATCGTCGAACTCCACATACGCTCCTTTGTCCATCAAAGCCCTGATATAATCCGGCTTTGGCAGGACATCTACATGATCTATACAAATCAATTCGGGCGATACACCTTCTGCTGTCAAAATGTCAAGCACTTCGAAACCATTCTGTGTATACAGGTCTGTATGTACATGAATAGCCTTTCCGGTTTCAGCACCTGCCATTCCTGCCGCCCTTAGCACTTTCTTTTCATCTTCACTAATTATTGCGCTGGTACCGATTTCACCAATGACGCCAGCTCTTATACCTGTTTCTCCTACCCCAACCCGGATATCCCGGATCATCTCATCTGCCAGTGTTTCCACTGTTGCAGACTTCACATATGGGTAATGAGCTTTATGATAGTAATGTCCGCAACCCATAATAATGTTCACGCCGGTTCTTCTTGACACTTCCCGCAAAGCAACGGGATCCCGACCGATCTCATCCAGGGTGCAATCTATCATGCTCTGTCCGCCCCACTTCTTAAACTGCTCCACCTCTGCCACCGCATCGTCAATCCCTTCAAGCAGAGCATTGTCCAGGATGGCGTAAGGATCCCCAAGAACCTCTCCTCTGTTATCAAAGGAAACGCTTTGGTAAAAACATTCCGGCTCATTCCCGGTGACATCTACACAGCCACGCATGTCAATAAAAATATGTTCGTGAGAAGATGTAATTCCTAATTGATCTTCTCTTATTTCACCGTTTACTGTTGTGATCATACTTTTCCCTCAACTATTACATCATAATTATTTTTCTGTAACCATTTCTAAAATACATTGTATGAATAAATTATGACTCAAATAAATTTCTTCATTATTGAGCCTATATGTACCATGATCTGCCAATCCCTGATTCGATTCATAAGTAATACACATTTCACCACAACAATGATGCATTGCCGAAATCAGATTAAAATCTTTTGGGATATCTGCCTGTTCTTTTGCATAACTAAGTTGTGACTCTCTGTTATCTACAAATTCTAAACCGAATGCATTAAAAGCCCGAAGACTTCTTTCAATCAACAGGCAATTACGTTTTTTGGCTTTCCACGCCACATAACCCGGAACTGTAATATTAGGTTTACAACCGGTTCCACCATGAAATAACACACTGACATCCGGAGCATATAAGCGACATACATCCAATATGTTAGATGTCTCTGCCGCCATATGACCAAAGAAATCATCGTGCATTATATTGACCCCATCGTCATTATAATATCCTCCCAGATAATCCACATGATCTTTGATCGGGAAATATCTCTTACACTGAGGCCAGCCGCAAAGTGTTCCGTCTTTCCATGTCCCCTGATTGTAGTATCGCAGTTCATGGAAAGTACGTCCCACAAAATTATCAAAAGGAATACGACTTCTTCCGTCCGGATTACATATTGGGATCAAGAGCAAATGCACTTTATCAGCCAAAGCAAGTAACTCGGAGTTGGTATTGCCAGCATAATCCACTCCTGTTTCTAATAAATGAATTAAATTCAGGATAGCCACCGTACCTTCAAATTCTCCCCCATGAATACAACCTGCCAGAAAAACGGTAGGACGATAATCTTTACCTGTCTTGTCAGCATAGCAGGAATAATCATGGGCTCCCAGGGCGCTGGACAATGTGGCACGAGAAGCCGGCAAATTAGAGGATCCATACTCAATCATATGAATAGGCCTCTTGCCGGCAGATGATTTTAACTTGTGAAGTTTGCCTTTTTTTACCTCTTGCAGTGTATGCTCCACATCCTGCAGATTACACTTCCAATAGGCAGGCTTATTTTCCTTCGAAACTTCTTGTTTCATCTATATCATTCTCTTCTCCCATCTGACAATTTTACGCACTAACCTTTCACCGCACCGACTGTTACGCCTTTTACGAAATATTTCTGGATAAAAGGATATGCTGCCATAAGGGGTGCTGAAGCAATTATAATTACTGCATACTTCAAGCCTTCTGCGAAAGCAGTATCGCCATCGTTATTTACAAGATTATCTGCTTGATTCTGAATCAATATCTCTCTCAGCACTACCTGAAGGGGCTTCAGTTGAGGATCAGACAGATAAATCATCGGGCCAAAGTAAGAGTTCCACTCTGATACCATATAATACAGACCGATTACTGCAACAACGGGCTTTGCCAAAGGCAGCAAAATCTTAAACAATACTGTATATTCACTGGCACCATCCATTTTGGCCGCCTCTTCCAATTCATAGGGAAGGCCCCTAAAATATGACATGGTTACGATCAGATTGTAGGTATTAAGAATTCCGGGCAAAAGCACTGCCCATATGGTATCCAACAAATGAAGTTCCCTCATCACCATATAGGTAGGAATCAGTCCACCACTGAAATACATTGTAAGCACAATCATAAACATAATCAGACTCTGACCGGGGACCTCTCTTCTTGTCAGTGCATAAGCTCCCATTACTGTAAAGATAATAGCCACAACAACAGTCACTGTCACATAAAATATAGTGTTCCGATAACCGATCCAAAGAGGTGCATACTCAAATGCCGTCTTGTAATTTTCCAAAGAAAAATCTTTAGGATACAATAACAATCCGTTACCTTCAAGTATTTTCATGGGATCACTCACGGATGCTATCAACACGTAATATACCGGATATAAAGTCACAATCACGAGTAGCACCATGAAAATGGTATTACAAATTTCAAATATAATTTCACCTTTACTTTTCTTATATTTTACCATTTCATTCTCCTCCTAGAATAATCCTTTTCCGGAAAACCATTTACTTATTTTATTTGATGTGATCAATAAAGCAAGGTTTATAAGAGAGTTAAACACACTGATAGCTGTGGAATAACCAAAGTTACCGCCCTCAACCAGTGTTCGTCTATACACATAGGTACCAACAACATCTGCTGTTTCATAAATACTCGGGTTCTGTAACAACAGAATCTTCTGGGTACCAACATTAAGAAGTCCACCGATATTCAAGATCAAAACAATGATTATGGTATCAGCAATTCCCGGAAGCGTAACATGGATCGCCTGTCTAAATCTACCTGCGCCATCAATATAAGCCGCTTCATATTGTTCCTGATCTACTCCTGCAATTGCAGCTATAAACATAATACTGCTCCATCCAAGCGACTGCCAAAGATGCTGCACCACATAGATCGTCGGGAAGTAAGATGCCTTCGTCATAAAAGCTACTCTTTTAAATCCCAGCGATGTAATGAGATCATTGATCGCTCCTTCACTGGCCAAGAACAATATCACTATACTACACATTACCACAGCAGATATAAAATGAGGCATATATGTAACCGTCTGTACAACCTTCTTAAACTTCAGATTCTTTACTTCATTTAATAAAAGTGAGAATATAATAGTTATGGGGAAACCAACAACCAAAGTATATATACTGAGCCTAAGTGTATTACGCAACAAATTCCAGAAATTGTAGGTAGACAAAAACATTTTAAAGTTGTCTAATCCAACCCATTTACTTCCCGTAATTCCCTTTACAAGAGAGTATTTCTGGAAAGCCATTACATTGCCGCCTATGGGTAAATAGCTAAAAATGATATAATACAATATTACCGGAAGTAAAATAATATAAACATGCCTGCATCTCCATATCTGCTTGATCAGGCTTCTTGGCTTACTTCCTCCATTTATTTTTAATTGTTTATTTTGTCTCATAAATCCTACCCTTTTATAAATTATTGATATATACATAGATTTCCTTGCCATTTTTTGGGGGGAGTGTAGATAACACCCCCCCAAAACATCTCGATGGCAACTAAATCATTGTCAATCACTCAAACCTACAAGACTTGATTTATTATCTAGCAAGATAACGCTGATATGCTGCATTGTAAGCTGCCATAATCTTATCAAGGCCCATACCTCTGAACTCTTCTACATATTTCGGCCAATTATCGATACTTTCCTCACCGATAATGATCTTGTTCATAATACTATCAGCATATGCAGACAGCTGAGTCCAAAGATCACCAACAGCATCAGATTCTTCCACTGTTAATTTTACTGACTTAGGAAGAATTCCACTTGTATCAACAGATGCTGCCCAAGTCTCAATATCTTCACTTCCCCATACAGAATATGTACTACTTACACCATCCCATTTCTGGATAGCAGGGAATGTGGAATCCTGTGCCAAAGCATTTGCTTTTGTAAGAGTCTGTTCATCTGTGGTCATTTGTCTATAATCTACAAAAGGTTTTCCATCTTTAATCTCATAATGAACGCCTTCCTGGCCAAAGTTGGTAACTACCAAACCTTCTTCACTATAGAGGTTATCAAGCCATTTCAAAGCTGCCTTAGGATCTTCACATGTAGAGGTAACAGCAACGGCAACACCCGAATTAATACGAGATGTATAGTCGTTGATGAAAGTCATTCCCTTTTCACCATCTGCAGACAGATAAGGGATACCCTGCATTCTGTTGGTACCGTTATTAAACTCTTTATTGTTATAGTACTTAGTAGCCTGGTAAGAGAAGATCATACCTACGCGGTCTGCCAATGCCTTGGAATCCATAGTATTTCTTGTATTTAACAGATAGTCTACGTCAACCAGACCTTCGCTATATAACTTGGTAATGTAAGCAAGTGCTTCCACAAACTTCTCCTGTTCAGG
>JAFYSG010000137.1 GCA_017559435.1 Lachnospiraceae bacterium | reverse complement strand
CCAAAGCTTCTCTGGAATAAGAAATGATGCTTGTTTTTTTAATAAAGTCATCTACGTTTACCGGGGAGAAGAATTTGGCTGTGCCATTGGTGGGCAGGATGTGGTTGGGGCCTGCAAAATAGTCTCCTAAGGGCTCAGAAGCATATTCTCCAAGGAAAATTGCTCCGGCGTTGCGGATCTTGGTCATGATCTCAAAGGGATTGCGAGTCAGTATCTCCAGATGTTCTGAAGCGATCTCATTGGCAGTCTCGATTGCCTGAGTCATGTCCTCAGCTAAGAGTATGTAACCATAATTATCCAGAGATTTCTGAATAATCTCGGTTCTGGAAAGTTCGGCAGTGAATTTGTCTACTTCTTCGGAAACCTTTTCTGCCAGTTCTTTTGAAGTGGTGATCAGGATGGCGCTGGCAAGCTCGTCGTGTTCTGCCTGGGACAAAAGGTCAGCAGCCACATATCTGGGGTTGGCAGTCTCATCGGCAAGCACCAGGATCTCACTGGGACCGGCGATGGAGTCTATGCTTACATAGCCATATACGGCTTTCTTGGCAAGGGCTACAAAGATATTGCCGGGGCCGGTGATCTTGTCCACCTTGGGGACGGATCTTGTACCAAAGGCCATGGCAGCGATAGCCTGAGCGCCGCCTACTTTATAGATGGTGTCTACTCCTGCGATATCGGCAGCTACCAGCGTGCCGGGATTTATGTTACCGTCTGCATTGGGAGGAGTGGTCATGATGATCTGGTCTACACCGGCCACTTTGGCAGGGATTACATTCATCAGAACGCTGGAAGGATAGGCAGCCTTACCGCCCGGTACATAGACACCGGCTTTCTCGATCGCCGTGATCTTCATGCCTAGAATGGTGCCATCCTCTCTGGAAGTAAACCAGCTGTTTCGAAGCTGCTTCTCATGGAAAGAACGGATATTTGCTGCAGATTTGCGGATCACATCCACAAGCTTAGGATCCATGGCAGCATATGCTGCATCGATTTCTTCCCTTGTTACTTTGATGTTCTCGGCAGTCAGGTCAAAGCGGTCAAATTTCTTGGTGTATTCAAAAATAGCCTCATCGCCCTTTGCTTTGACAGTTTCAATAATGTCATTGACAGTGGACTCGTATTGTCCGTAATTATTAGGGCTTCTTTTTAACAGATCATTCAGGATGCTTTTGCGACTTTCCTGAGATAATTGGACGATTCTCATGGGGTTCTCCTCTTCTATGCGTTTTCTTCCAGTTTTTTTCTGATATCAGTGATCAGTTTGCGGATTCGCTGGTTTTCCATCTGCATGCTGACAGGATTCACGATCATGCGGGCAGACAGCGGGCAGATCTCTTCCAGCACCTCCAGACCGTTTTCCCGCAGTGTAGAACCGGTTTCCACGATATCTACGATCACATCGGAAAGTTCTACCAGAGGCCCAAGCTCTACAGAGCCGTTGAGTTTGATAATGTCCACAGTCTGATGCTTTTTGTTATAAAAATAATCTTTGGCAATATTGGTGTACTTGCTGGCCACGCGGATGCGCTCATGGTGCTTTAACAGCTCTCTTGCGGATTCCGGTCCGCAGACACACATTCTGCATTTGCCGAATCCAAGGTCTAAAACCTCGTATACGTTCTTATTTTCCTCTAATATGGTGTCCTTGCCCACTACACCGATATCAGCCACACCGTATTCCACATAGGTGGGTACGTCCGGTCCCTTAGACAGAAAAAAGCGAAGCTTTAATTCTTCATTGACAAAAATCAACTTTCTGGAATCTTTGTCTTTCATTTCTTCACAAGTGATTCCGATCTGCTCAAGCAGAGCTAATGTCTTGGAGGCAAGGCGGCCTTTTCCCAGAGCAAATGTTAAATATCTATCTTCATTCATATATCTGTGTCCTTTGCAATTTTTATAAATCAGGTTTACTTACTGTCACCGGCAAGCAATTCCACGATAGCACCACTCTTGCGCAGCATGATGGCTTCCTGCAACTTTTCTCTATAATTATCTTCCGTAAAATATATTCTCTGTTTTTCAGGCGCTTCCGGCAGTGCTACCTTCTGTCTTGCCAACGCTTCCAGCAGGTCATCGACGACGATCACAAATCCTACAGCCGGTGCTTCTTTGCCAAACTGTTCCAGAAGATTATTATATCGGCCGCCTTTTACAAGAGCATCACCGATACCATAGGTATAAGCTTTGAAGATAATCCCTGTATAATAATGGTATTTGCTAAGCATACCCAGATCGAAAGAGACATACTGCTCTACTCCGTAAAGCTTCAGTACTTCATATAATTTCTCAAGACGCTCAATGGCTTTGATGGATCGCTCGTTTCTTACCAGTTCCTTGGCTTGTTCCAGAGAGGTCATGTTGCCAAATACGTCAGCAACCTGCAACAGGATGCTGTGATAAGGCTCCTTTACCTTGCGTTCTGCAAGAAGCTCTTGTGCTGCAAAGAAATTCTTGCCGGAGATAAATTCCCTCAAAGACATCTCTGTCTCTTCATCAAGACCTGCTTCTTCGCATAAACCCTTGAAATATTCTACCTGACCAATGCTTACCTGAAAACGGTTTAAACCTGTGTTCCTTAGAGCTTCGATCACCATGCTGATCATTTCTGCGTCTGCTTCTACGGAGTCATCATTAATCAGTTCTGCACCCATTTGGGTCACTTCTTTTAGCTTGCCCTGTAAATTGGAAGTGTTGGTAAAGGTATTGCCCATGTAACAGAATCTGATGGGAAACTGATCCTCCATAAAATACTTGGCCGCACACCTGGCGATAGAGGGTGTAAAATCAGGTCGAAGCACAAGGGTATTCCCTTCTTTGTCAAAAAACTTGTATAGTTCTTTGCTTGGTGTGGTTCCGATTTCTCTTGAAAATACATCAAAATACTCAAACGTAGGTGTCTGAATAGCATCGTAACCGTAACTTGTGATGACATCTCGCAGCTTGCCTTCTACGGAAAACTTCTTTTCATATTCTTGTCCATAAATGTCCCGAACTCCTTCCGGGGTATGTAAAAGCCGTTTGCTCATAAATTCCTCCCAAAACGCTTTAGCGCGTTAATGTGCTACCAGAGTAGCATGCGAAAATCTTATGTAAGTATAACCAATTCTTTTCTATCTGTCAAGTCTTTATTATAAAGTTTTGCATCTATCTGTCATCCAAGTCTTTCTGCAACATATCCAAATAAGGTACAAGCACTCCATGTTTTTGGGGCAAAACATACTCCGGATTCAGTTCCTCATATCGAAAGCTTTTACGACCGCCTTCTTTAGCTCTGTCCCAAAAGTATCGAAGCATCTCATAAGGCAGGTAATACAGAACATCCTTGTGGGTATAATAAATCAGAAAGAATGCAATACCACCCTGCTTCTCAAATTTACCCATGAAGTCTACCTGGTGGGCATGAATATTTTGTAACGCAAAAGTATCTGAGGCACATTCCTTGGCGTCAAAGCACACAGGAAGTCCTTGAACGGCACCGATATAGTCCACAGTAGACTTTTGTTCAAAATATGCCAGTGTGATCTGGCGGTGTTCTTTATCCATTTTAATGGGGGTGATCGGGGTGGGTACTTTCTGGATCAGTGCCAGACCGCTTTCAGCGTACTTCTCATTGGTGCGGTTGATCATCTCTTCCAGTGTGGATCCCCGAAGCCCTCTGGAATTCCAAGTGGCCATCAGTTTACCTCAATATTGTAATCTTTTAGTATCTTCTCAAACATTGTGGGCAGCTGTGCCACCACTGTTTGTCCGCTTAGACCGCCAAGTACTCCTGTAAGAACAGGAAACTCCAAGCGATATGCATGCAAAAACTGGCTGGAAAGGTGATACCGCTGCTTCCATGATTCGTTTAATTTTGTATTGCCGTATTTGTAGTCTCCTAACAAAGGATGCCCGATACTGGCTAAATGTGCCCTGATCTGGTGGGTTTTGCCGGTGATCAGTTCTACTTCCAGATATGTGTACTTATTGTCAAGCTGACTGAGCGGCATATAAGAAGTACGAATCTGCTCCACTTTATCCTCTTTTTGTTGTTTTGGTCTGACAGACACATTGGGTGGCGTATCCAATACTTGGACCGTATTGGTCTTTTCATTTTTGATCAGATAACCATCTATCTGCCTGCTCTTTGCCACACAACCGGCTACGATCGTCCTATAAAATTTACCCACAGACCTGTCATGGATCAACTTGGACAATGCCTGACTTCCAGCCAGAGACTTGCCGCAAAGCACCAGACCACTGGTATTACGGTCAAGACGGTTACAGACTGAAGGTTTGAAGGAACGCAGCTCCTTAGCTGTAATTGCTTGGCTGTGAAGCAGATAACCAATCATCCATTCGTTCAGACTGCTGTCTGTATGAGCTGCTTTCTGAGTTAAAATACCAATGGGCTTATTCAGGATCAGAACGTGTTCATCTTCGTAAATGACCTGAATATTTTTCAGCTTGTGAAATGCGGTTTCATATTCTGTTGTTGGCAGACCGTCTGTGAAACCTTGCTCTGTATCATTGTCTGTCACAAGATCTACACCTGCAAACTTTGCAAAAGTATCTTCTGCAAAAAACAGCTTTACTTCGTCGCCTTCCTTCAGCATCTCCTTCCCTTCCGCTTTCTTGCCGTTTAAGGTAATATTTTTCTTGCGAAGCATCTTATATAAAAAACTTGTGTTGGCCTGAGGAAGGTACTTATGAAGAAATTTATCAAATCTCTGTCCGGCCTGATTGGGGCCGATGATCACTGACTGCATAATATTACCTCTAAAAATTTATATATCTTACATTATAAGGAAACACTCTTTAATGTGCAGATGATACGCTCTGTTAAACTCTCATCTTTTGCAAGCTCCTTAAGCTGTTCAAGACGCTCTGTATATTTCCCGATATCATTAAATATTTTGATGGAAACACCTGTGATCCTGTCTTTTTTCAAGATCTGATCTATATGGGTGTAAAATGCCTTTTCTGCAAACTTTTTGTTTTCTGTGTAGCCCACCAGCGTATTGCCTTTTATGACCAGATGTCCTACGCTGTAATTTTTATCGTAGGAAGTAAATACAAGATCATATAACGCAGTCAGACCTTCAGCATGCCCGGTGATTTTCTCCAGGGCTTCCTTGGACAGACTGCGGTAGCGCAGATACATGATCATCTGTACGGCACTTTTACTGGCCGGAAGACATCCAAGCACTGCTACAATGGTCAGCAGATTTACTTTCGTCTTAGTGGTCACATAGCCTGCTATGAACAGACTGATGGAAATGGCAAAATAAGCAAAAGTTCGTATCACTTCAAACTTTTTCCGGGAATCCAGATACCCTTTGGTTCCTTTGAAGGAATCAGCATTAAAAAGTCTTTTTATCTGCATAGTAATCTCCGTTCTCTATTCTCTATTTCAGAAATCGCATAATGGTCAATATCCATTGGTGAGGCAGGCATTTTGTTAACACCTCAAAAGCCTGAATAGGCCGGCTGCAAACAGACATGGGACGCTTATGATAAGAATCCTTAAGTGCCAGCTTTACTACTTTCTCTGCACTAACCAGGGTAAATTTCTTAACGCCCAAAGTGCTGCCGGACTTTTCTGCAATATCAAAAAACGGTGTATCAACCGGCCCCGGACAAACACTGGTCACATAGATCCCCTTTGGCAGAAGCTCCTCACAAAGTGCTCTGGAAAAGCTATGCACATAAGATTTGGTGGCTGCATACACTGCAAAACCGGGCTGGGGCAAAAAGGCTGCACTGGAAGCTAATTGAATGATCCTGCTTCCCTTTGTCATATAAGGAAGACAACAATGCGTCATATGAGTAAGGGCCTCACAGTTCAAACGCACCATTCCCAACTGACCTTTTACATCTTTAGCTGCCACATTAGCAAAATCTCCCAACAATCCATAGCCGGCACAGTTTATCAACATGCGAATACATGCATGATGACCTTGCAAAACATCCGTAAACTGCTCCACCTGTGCTTCGTCGGTGATATCCATTGCAAAGATTCGTGTTCTATGCCGAAGACTGTCAGCAACCTCCTGCAATCGCTCACGGCTTCTGGCAACCAGCCAGATTTCATCTATGCTCTCAAAATACGGATCGATCTGGTATGCAAATTCCTTACCAATGCCCGAAGAGGCTCCGGTTATGATAATAATATTCTTTGACATGTTAACGCCTTTCTTAATAACCAATTTTAATAACACTTTTACAAAATTTTACTATAGTTTCAAAGAATTTTCAACCACATTAAGTATATCTCACAGTCATTTTTTCTTGTGCACATTCCGTATGGTACTTTTCTTTTTACGAGTATTTTGTGATCCGGCCGTCTTTGGCTGTCTATAACCTTCAGAAGCAAGCTTCCGGGGCCGTATCAGGCACTTCTTATCAAAACCAATCAGGTCCGTGCGCCCTGCCTGTGTCAAAGCCTCATAGACCAGATCATAATTCTTAGGATTACGGTACTGTATCAGTGCCCTCTGCATGGCTTTCTCATGAGGATTACGGCATACATAGACCGGTTTCATATTCCTTGGATCCAAGCCGGTATAGTACATCACAGTAGAAATGGTGGACGGTGTAGGATAAAAGTCCTGCACCTGCTCAGGCATATACCCCAGATCCCGCAGATACTCTGCCAGCTCAATGGCTTCTTTCAAAGTAGAGCCCGGATGAGAAGACATCAAATAAGGCACCAGAAACTGATTCTTTGAAAGTCTCTGATTCCACTTCTTATACTTGGTCACAAAACGCTCATATACCGCACGTTTCGGTTTCCCCATGAGCTGAAGTACTGCATCGGATATATGCTCCGGTGCTACTTTCAGCTGGCCGCTGATATGGTGTTCTACAAGCTCTTTGAAAAAGGTCTCATCCGGGTCTGCCAGCAGATAGTCAAAACGGATACCGGACCTTACAAATACTTTCTTGACTCCGGGGAGCTCTCTTAACTTACGAAGCAGGGAAAGATAATCCTTATGATCAGCTTTCATATTTTTACAAGGTTCTGGAAAAAGACATTGTCTGTTTTTACATACCCCGTGGATCATCTGCTTCTCGCAGGAAGGGAATCTAAAATTGGCCGTAGGTCCGCCCACATCATGAATATATCCTTTAAAATCAGGTTCCTTTGTCAGTAACTTAGCCTCCTCTATGATGGACTCATGGCTGCGCACCTGAATGGTACGTCCCTGATGGAAGGTCAATGCACAGAAGCTGCACCCGCCGAAACATCCTCTGTTGCTGACCAGGGAAAACTTGATCTCCGAAATGGCGGGCACGCCGCCTTTTGCTTCATAGGAGGGATGGTAAGTCCTCATGTAAGGCAGAGAAAAGATATCATCCATTTCCTGCATGGTAAGGGGCGTCTGGGGAGGATTCTGCACCACATACAGCTGGTTGGGATAAGGCTCGATCAGAGGCTTTCCGTTGCAGAAATCGGTATTCTGATATTGAATGGCAAAGCTTTTGGCATACAGAGCCTTGTCGGCTTTCATTTCTTCATAGGAAGGCAGCATCACACTGTCATAAATCCCGTCCACATCCTTGGTCTTGTAGACCGTTCCGGGAATAAAGGTAATGTCTTTTATATCAATGCCATGGTTTAAGGCATCTGCGATCTCCACGATGGACTTCTCTCCCATTCCATAAGAAACCAGGTCTGCCTGGCTGTCCAGCAATATAGAACGCTTAAAGCTGTCAGTCCAGTAATCATAATGGGCCATTCTACGAAGGCTTGCTTCGATTCCGCCGATGATGATAGGTACATCACGGTAGGTACGGCGAATGAGATTTCCGTACACGGCAGTGGCGTGATCCGGGCGTTTTCCCATCTCGCCTCCGGGAGTATAAGCATCGGTGGCTCTTTTTTTCTTGGATACAGAATAATGATTCACACAGCTGTCCATATTGCCGGCTGATATCAAAAAGGCCAGTCTGGGTTTGCCCAGGATACTGATGCTTGCATCATCTTTCCAATCAGGCTGTGAAATAATCCCCACACTGTAGCCATGGGACTCCAGCACTCTGCTGATGATGGCATGCCCAAAGGAGGGATGATCCACATAGGCATCCCCGATGATATATACAAAATCAAGCTGTTTGATACCACGCGCTTCCATATCCTGCTTTGATATGGGTAAAAATCCGTTACTCATTCCACAATCCTCTAAACGTTTCAATATAATAATCTGCCAACTTTATTTTGGCCTCCCTGGTATTTGCAGAGTACACATCTTCTACGGCACAGACACGCATACCGGCACTTTTTCCGGCCTGAATACCCGGGATGATGTCTTCAAACACAAGACATTCGGAAGGCTCCACGCCAAGGACTCCCGCCACCTTCAGATAGATATCCGGAGCAGGCTTGCCTCTGTCTACCTCACAGCCTGTCATAATACATTGAAAAAAATTGTGCAGACCGTGGACTTCTGCGATATTTTCTACCAATTGTCTGGAATTGCTTGTGGCAATGCCAAGCAGGATGCCTCGTTCCTTACATTCTTCGAGAAATTCATGGACCCCTTCCTTTAAGGGCACCTCATAAAGATACTTATCCCAAGCCATACGATTCCAGTCTTCTTTCATCTGTTCTATAGAGTCCGGAATAGGGAAATGGGATTTAAAATAGACAGCTGTTTCTGAAAAACTCATACCTTCAATATTGCGTTGCAGATCCTTGGGCAGTGCAATGCCGAACTTACCCAGATATGCAATATCAATATCTTTCCAGATCCACATGGAATCCACCAAAGATCCATCCAGATCAAATATGACAGCCTTGATATCTTTTAACATTTCATGCATGCTTCTACCTCCTGCTCGTTTAATTCTCTGTACTGACCGGGGGCCAGACTTACGTCTAAGGTAAGGGGCCCGAAAGAGACTCTTTTCAATGTCACTACCTCATTATCCACTGCCTGCAGCATCCGTTTCACCTGATGAAAGCGGCCTTCGTGTATGGTGAGAAGAATTTGAGCACATTCTTCTGTAACCTGATTCGGAAAGGATACCACAGCCGGTAAGGTAAGCTTTTCATCACCAATATCAACGCCCTGCTCCAGTCTGGTCTTATCTTCCAAAGTCAAAGGATTTCGAATACCGACGAGATAGGTCTTGTCCACATGCTTTTTGGGGGAAAGCATGTGATGAGACAGATCACCGTCATTTGTGATCAGAAGCAGACCGGTAGTATCCTTATCCAGACGACCGACAGGAAAAAGATTTTTGTCCTTCACATCTGCCAAAAGGCTGATCACCGTGTCAGCAGTGTTGTCTGTAGTGGCAGATACTACACCTGCCGGCTTATAAAGCATATAATATGCGTATTTTTTGAAAGTACAGGATTCACCCCGCAGCGTAACGTTATCATTGCTTTCGTGGATTTTCAGTTCCGGTTTTTTCACGATGATACCGTTGACGCTCACCAGTCCCTGCCGGATATAATCCTTGATCTGGCTGCGAGTTCCCATATTGCAGTCACATAAAAATTTGTCTAAGCGAACCATATTTCACCTTCTTATTGTGCCGGGCAAATCATATACATAGAATGACTGTATCAATGTGTATGGAGCCTTGCATGACGCGTTCTAATAACAGATTTCGGGTTAAAAAAATGATCTATACAGTATTTTTTCTTGTGTTGATTCTTTTGATTCTGACCAATTCTCAGAAAAGTACCTATTATGCACTGTATGGCCTGAATCTCTGGTTTACGAAAATGATACCTTCCCTGCTTCCTTTTATGATTCTGTCAGGTATCATGGTGAGACTTCAGCTGACAGCAGGTTTTGCCTCCCTCATGCATCCACTCCTTCATCCGATTTGGCGGGTCAGAAAAAACGTTACCTATGCCATGATCATGGGATTCCTATGTGGCTTTCCCATGGGAGCCCGTGTCACTTGTGATCTACTTGACCGGGATATGATAAGTAATAAGGAAGCCAACTTTCTTCTGACCTTTTGTAATAATATAGGGCCGGTTTATTTCACCGGCTTTGTACTGCCTTTGCTGAAACGTACTCAAATATTGCCTTACCTGATAGGAATGTATGGCCTTCCGTTTTTGTATGGCCTGGTGTTAAGGCACACTGTATACAAGAGCATGTCAGAAACTACTTCTAATCAGATTGCCTGTAATCAGAAAACCATCCGGAAACCTTATTCTATCCTGGAACAAATTGATGATGCGATCAACTCGTCAGTTCAAGGAATACTGTCCCTTGGAGGTTATATGATTCTATTTAATCTATTAAATATAATACCGGCATCTGTTGTGGATCTGGTGTTGCATGCCATTAATACCAAAATCATTGTAGCCGGTAAAGTCCATTTTGTGGAGGCACTGCCTGCACTGATTGCTCCGATCCTGGAGATCACAGGTGGTCTGGGATTTCTTGAAGACCGGATACCACTTTATTCCCTGTTACTTCTGCCTTTTGGTGGGCTGTCCTGCATGGCTCAGACGTACAGTATCATCAGACGAAGTAATCTTTCCATTCATACATACGTATACCACAAATTGATCCTGACAGGCATCACTGTGTTTTACTATGTGGGTTGGAAAATCTTTTTCCCTCTTAATTTCCTGCTGTAAAGTGATATGCAGGCAACCATACCAGACCGGCTTTCAGTCCGATCTGATACAGCAGCCTGCCTTTCAACATCCACTGTGAGAAATTATTGTGTTACGTATGTAACTACATGCATTGGGCAGATGCCTATATGCAAATTAGGAAATCACATCCAGATCGGATGCCGCCTCCTCTTCCATAGCCATAGACTGCTCATCTTCTTCATTCTTTGAAGAATGAAGTTCGTTTCTGTTGGACTGAATGATATCCTGATACTGGTTCAGGGAGTTAAGCAGATTCTCATAGCGAGAAGCAGCTGACTGGGAAGCTGATGAGATCAGGTTCTCTAAATGTGCCAGCATATCATCCATGTACTGCATGGCTGCCATTCTTACACTATTTGCTTCCATGGTGGCATTGTCAAGGATAGCCTGGGCCTGTTGTGTGGCCTCGCTGACAACTGCATTGGCCTGCTCATAAGCCTGTTGCATGATCTCATGCTCGCTGACAAGCTCAGAGGTCTGTGCAGTGGCTTCACTGATCATACTCTCAGCCTTGGCACGGGCATCGCTTAGGATGGCTTCTTTGTTGCTGATGATCTTCTGGTATCTCTTGATCTCTTCGGGTGTCTTCATGCGAAGTTCTCTTAAGAGTTCTTCGATTTCATCCTTATTTACGATAATGTTGGTACTGGACATAAACTGTGGTTTACAGCTGTCAATGTACTCTTCGATCTCATCGATCAACTGTTCAATCTTACTGCTCATGGGTGGTCTCCTTGTTTTGGGTGGTTGTTTATTTGGCAATTCCGTACTTTTTATAAATCATCTCGGCAACAAACTCCGGTACACACTGTGAGATATCGCCGCCGAAGCTTGCGATCTCTTTTACTGTGGAAGAACTCAGATATGCATATTCGAGACTGGTGGTCAAAAACACAGTGTCCAGTTCCTCTTTGGAAAACTTGCGGTTTGTCTGTGCGATCTGCAGCTCATATTCAAAATCAGTGATTGCCCTCAGTCCCCTGACAGCCACATGGAGATCCTTCTCATGGGCATAATCGATCAAAAGCCCGCTGAAACTGTCAATCTTCACATTTGGCAGATCCTTTGTTGCCTCTTCTAATATCTTAACACGTTCTTCTACAGAAAACAATGGTGTTTTTGCTTTATTATTGAGTACACTGACGATCAGTTCGTCAAAAATGTCGGCAGCTCTTCTGATAATATCCAGATGCCCGTAGGTGACGGGATCAAAGCTGCCCGGATATACGGCTCTTTTCATGGCTTGTCTCCATTCATGCTTTTTGAATAAATACGTGCTTATTGGTCTTGTACACCTTCTCACGTATCAATTGAAAGCCCAAAGAGGGAAGGTAGGAAAAATCAGTGTCCAAAGAAGCCTCTATGATGATCAAAGTCTCTTCTGTCACATACTTCATTCCTTTCAGGACTTCCAATGCCCTTCTCTCATGCTCCTGATCATAGGGTGGATCCATGAAAATCACATCCACTTCCTTTTCGTAGATTCCGTTTAGACCGGCGCATGCATCCTGCTTTAATACAATAGCACGTTCTGTGAATTTTGTAAATGCCAGATTGCTTTGTATGCAGTAAAGTGCTTTCGGGGCATTCTCAATAAAATATGCTTTGCGGGCACCACGGCTTAACGCCTCGATGCCGATGCCGCCGCTGCCGCTAAAAAGGTCTACAAAGACACAGTCAGGGATGTAGGGCTGCAGCATATTGAACAAGGTTTCCTTGATACGGTCCGTGGTAGGCCGGGTATCAGCACCTTCAGGCGTACGGAGGGGCAAGCTTCTGGCCGTACCTGCTATTACTCTCATAATGTTTCCTTTCCGAACTGGTCAAAGGCGGGGTTTGGTGCCTTTGCTGTCGCGTTTGTTTGGTTTCATGTTGGTCAGTGAAAGGGGCTTATCGTTGTAGGTGATAAGGGTTTCACTGCCGGGGGTTAGGTAGTGGACGGACTCTACGTGATCCTTAGCGGAAAGCTTCATGGCGCGGACGCCGATGGCGGCTTTCTTTTTTTCGGGGAGTTCGTCCAGTGCAAATTTTAATAAATAGCCTTCGTGGGTTTGAAGAACGAGTTGGTGTTGGGCGCGGAGGGCCATAACACTTACTACTTCATCACCTTCGCCTAACTTGGTGGCGGCTACGGTACGTTTGGCTACGTCGAATTCGGCGCCATCTACGATCTTGGCCATGGCCTGGGAGGTTATGAATGCAAGGCGGCATAGGTTGATCTCGGTCTGGCTGGTGATGTAGACGATTTGCTCTTTTTCGGAGCTGAAGTTGCTGACGTTGTCAATGGGGATACCTTTGTCACGGAATTTGCCGTTTGGCAGATCCATGGCTTTAATGGTGTGCAGCTGGCCGGTGTTGGTAAAGAGGCAGATGCGGCCGGTATTCCGGCATTTTAATACGTATTTGAATTCGCTGTCAGCGGCTTCTTTGTTACGCTCGTAGGTGTTTACATCAATGGTCTTGGCATAGCCGAAGCGGTCCATCAGGAAGTAGATGTCGGTTTCTTCCAGTTCTTTTTCTTTGTATACTGCGGCCTCTGCGTTTATGATCTGAGTTCTGCGGGGGCAGCTATATTCTTTCTTGAAGGCTTCCAGCTCGTTGATGATGACCTGGGCCATGGAATCTCTGCGTTCCAGAATATCCTCATAGCGGAAGATATTGGCCATGGTCTCCTCGTGTTCATTGATGAGAGCCTCGATTTCCAGGCCGATCAATTTGTACAGCCGCATTTCCAGAATGGCGTTGGCCTGTTTCTCAGTGAACATCAGCTGTTGGGCCATGATCTTGGATTCTCTGGATTTGAACTTGATGCCGTCGATCTTGCCTTCCGTCAGGCACAGCTTGGCCATCTGGCGGTCCTTGGAACCACGCAGAATCTCGATGATCAGATCGATGACGTTGCAGGCCTTGATCAACCCTTCCTGGATCTCCTTTTTCTCCATTTCTCTGGCAAGCAGATTGGTGTATTTTCTGGTAGCCACTTGGAACTGGAAATCCACATTGGCTTTGATGATCTGTTTTAAGCCCATGACTTCCGGGCGTCCGTCTGCTATGGCCAGCATATTGACACCAAAAGTATCTTCCAAACGGGTCTTTTTATACAAAAGGTTGGTAAAGTTCTCCACATCGGTGTCTTTGCGAAGCTCGATCACAATGCGGATGCCTTCTTTGGAGGACTGGTTGGAGATGTCCACAATATCCTGGGTCTTCTTGGATTCTGACAAGGCGGCTACATCCATCAGGAACTTGGAGATGTTGGCGCCAATCATGGGATAAGGGATCTCGGTGATGACCAAATTGGTCTTACCTCCCTTAGCCTTTTCGTAAGTCACTTTGCCACGTACTTTGATCTTGCCCACACCGGTCTCATAAATGGACAAAAGCTCGTCTTCGTTGATCACGATACCACCTGTGGGGAAATCAGGTCCTTTTACATAACGCATCAGTTCTCTGGTGGTGATATTCTCATTTAACATATACGCCTTGGTGGCGTCGATCACTTCTGAAAGGTTGTGAGGCGGGATGCTGGTGACCATACCCACTGCAATACCTTCGGAACCATTGATCAGCAGATTGGGGATCTTTACCGGCAGTACCGTAGGCTCTTTTTCCGTCTCATCAAAGTTGGGCATAAAGTCTACCACATCCTTGTCAAGATCGGCAAGGAAAGCTTCCTGGGTAATCTTCTGCAGTCTGGCTTCCGTGTATCGCATAGCCGCTGCACCGTCACCCTCGATGTTGCCGAAGTTACCATGGCCGTCGATCAGTGCCAGTCCTTTTTTGAAATCCTGTGTCATAACTACCAGTGCATCATAAATGGAACTGTCACCGTGAGGATGGTATTTACCCATGGTATCACCAACGATACGGGCACTTTTACGATAGGGACGATCATAGCGGATGCCCAGCTCATGCATATCATAAAGGGTACGTCTCTGTACCGGCTTTAAACCATCTCTCACATCCGGCAGCGCACGGGCCACGATAACGCTCATGGCATAGTCAATAAAAGATTTCTGCATGACCTCCGAATATTCTGTTTTTATGATTCTGTCGTTCATACCTTTTCTCCTTAAATATCCAGTTCGGCATCAGTGGCATGGTCATAGATAAATGCTTTTCTGGGAGGTACATCCGTACCCATCAACAGCTCTGTCACCTCAGAAGCCATACGTGCATCTTCGATTTCTACCAGCTTCATCATACGTGTCTCCGGATTCAGTGTGGTCTCCCACAGCTGGTCCGCATCCATTTCACCCAAACCTTTATAACGCTGCAGGGTAAAGGGGCCTTTGTGAGTTTTTCGATATTTCTCCAAAGCCTTATCGTCATACAGATACTCTTCTTTTCCCTTGCTTGGCATTGCTTTATATAAAGGGGGCATGGCAAGATATACATGCCCTTCGTAAATAAGTTCCGGCATAAAACGATAGAACAAGGTCAAAAGCAAGGTGGAAATATGTGACCCGTCCACGTCTGCATCCGTCATGATCACGATCTTGTCATAACGAAGCTTGCTGATATCAAAATCATTACCGTATCCTTCAGAAAAACCACAGCCAAAGGCGTTGATCATGGTCTTGATCTCAGCGTTTGCCAGCACCTTATCAATACTTGCCTTCTCTACATTCAAAATCTTACCACGGATGGGCAGGATAGCCTGATAATTTCGGTCTCTGGCGGTCTTGGCGCTGCCGCCTGCGGAATCACCCTCTACGATAAAAATCTCACACTTGGAAGGATCCTTGCTTTCACAGTTGGCCAACTTTCCGTTAGAATCAAAGGAAAACTTCTGCTTGGTGAGCAAATTGGTCTTGGCCTTCTCTTCTGACTTACGGATCTTGGCAGCCTTTTCCGCACAGCCGATAATATTCTTAAGAGTCTCCAGATTACGGTCAAAGAATCGCACGATCTCATCACCGGTCACCTTGCTGACTACCTTGGCTGCATCCTGATTATCCAGCTTGGTCTTGGTCTGTCCTTCAAATCGAGGATCCGGATGCTTCACAGACACCACTGCTGTCATACCGTTACGCACATCCGCACCGGTAAAATTGGCATCCTTCTCCTTCAAAATATTCAATTCTCTGGCATAGTTATTGATCACATTCGTAAAAATACTCTTAAATCCGGTCAGATGGGTACCACCCTCAGAGTTATAAATATTATTACAGAATCCCAGCACGATCTCATGGAACTCATTCACATACTGAAAAGCCACCTCAACAGAGATGCCTTCACTCTCCCCGGAGAAATAGATCACATCATGTACGGTTTCTTTAGATTTATTCATATCCTTAATAAATCCAATGACACACCAATCTTATTCCCTAGTCAAGTTAATGGTTACTTAAGCGACAATAATATTAGAAGAAGAGTATGGCAGCCATTACTTGCGTATGTTGGTATAAGTGATAGAGTCAGAATACATGACTTAAGAGGCTCTTATGCTGATAT
>JAFYSG010000136.1 GCA_017559435.1 Lachnospiraceae bacterium | reverse complement strand
AGTGCTATGACCTGCGGATCATCTGCCGGAGCAAAACCGATATAGGAAGCGATATATCTTCCGCTGCCTCGAGGAAGTGTCTGACTGGTAGCTGTCTTGCCGCCAATGCGAAAACCTTCAATGGCTCCATTCTTACCGGTTCCTTCCGAGACCACCATTTCCAGAATATTTCTCATAGTAGCTGAAGTATTTTCGGATACGATGTTCTCCTCCACCGGATATATGAGCTTCGTCTCATTTCCTTCCTCATCTACGATTTTCATCCCGAAGTGAGGTGTCACACGATTTCCTCCATTAATAATAGAGGAGGCGGTAGTCACCAGCTGTATAGGCGTAATCTGGAAAGACTGACCAAATGCAACTGTAGCAAGCTCTACATTGCCCATAGCTTCCATACGGTGCATAATGGTTCCCGCCTCTCCCGGCAGGTCCACACCGGTCTTTTTTTTAAGACCCATTTTCTCAAAATACTCATAATATTTCTCTACACCCAGACGAAGCCCTACTGTGATAAAAACAGGATTGCATGAATTCATGGTTCCCTGTATAAAATTCTCTCCACCGTGCCCTGCCACTTTGTGGCACCTGATCTTCCGGTCATCTACAATAATAAATCCCGGGCAGCTGAATGTACTCTGGGGTGTGACCACGCCCTCCTCCAATCCCGCTGCGGCTGTTATAATCTTAAAAGTCGACCCCGGCTCATAGGTATCATTAATGCAGCCGTTCCGCCACATCTGATTTAACAGATCCTGTTTGACCTCCGCACTGCCATCATAGACCACATTCTCCGGTAATTCATAGGGATTGTTCAAGTCAAATTCCGGCACATTGACCATAGCAAGCAATTCACCATTTTGCGGATTCATTACCAGTATGGACACACTGTCAGCCTCCTTGGTTTTCATGGCCTGAATGGCCAGCTGTGTGGCATATGACTGAATATTCATGTCCAAACTCAAGTACAAATCTTTGCCGCTAACAGGCTCAATCCTGCGTTCACCGGCCTCTTCCACCTCAATTCCCGATGCATCGGTTACAGTCAGGATGGTACCTGGGGTTCCCTCCAAATATTCTTCATATACGACCTCCAATCCGATAATCCCCTGATTATCGCTGCCGGTGAAACCAAGCACCTTGCTGGCCAGCTCGCCGTATGGATAGTATCTTTTATAATCTTCATCTACTTTCACACCGGCCAGATCATATTCTCTGATCCTATCTCCAACAGCTTTGTCTACATTACTCTTGATTCTCTCGATGGCGCTAACCTTCTCCACCCGCTTACTAACGTAATCCCTGGTCAGCAAAAGTTCATCACACAAAACCTCTATGACCCTCTCCGGATCTTCTATCTGACTGTGAATGACCGATACCGTGCATACCGTCTTGTTATCAGCTATGACTGTGCCATTACTGTCCAGAATTCTACCTCTGGCAGCTTTGATACTGCGCTCCCTTTCATGAAGCTGTGTGGCAAGATGGGAATAGTAATCGGACTTCCACACCATCAGGTAGACCAATCTTCCAAACAATCCTGCCAGAATCAATATACAAAGCACCGTGGCAATGGTGATCTTCTTGCGATGTGCAGTTTTTTTATAAGCTTCAAGCATGTAACACCCTAAAAATGATATTACTATACTTTATTCTCTTTTACAACGATTCATACCAATTTTAACAGTCCTATCGCTTCCTTATACACCCGACGGCAGATTATTTTCCGGCTTATTGATCAAGTCTCCTGTTTGTGCATCCAGCAGATTACCTGTTGCCGGATCCACACGATACCCTGTCTCCGGATCGATGGGAAAACTCATCCATGCCGGCAGATTCTTATCCCCGACGTTCTCACCGGCACCATGTCCCTGGCCGCCTTCGCCTTCACCCAACTGTTCCAGATCATCCTCCTCCGGTGTCTTTCCATACTGATGGGTAATCTCAAGCTGCCTTGCTTCCAGCTCTTCCAATTCCTTTTGCGAAAGTTCTTCTGTCATGTAGATATTTAAATAAGGCAGTATCTCTGTTAAAATGTTCCGAACAATGCCGGTTGCATAGCTGGCTCTGTCCTGCCTCTGGGCATTGGCTCTGTCCACTACTACATAAATGGCAATCTGAGGATCATCTGCAGGCGCGTGCCCCATAAAGGATACCACATATTCCCCGTTTCCCCTGGGAATGGTCTGAGCTGTGCCAGTCTTGCCGCCAATGGCATAACCTGCCGGTCTGGCTGTCTCACCGGTTCTCTGGCTGCCGCCTTCTTCCATAACTGTGGCACGGGTATACTGACGAATCTTCTCAGAAGTAGATTCAGAAATCACCTGTTTCAACACTCGGGGTTCAATATTTTCAATGGTAGCCCCGGAAGAATTGGTGATCTTATCCACCACATGGGGTTCATAATAATAACCGCCATTGATCAGGGCACTATACCCTGCTATCATCTGAATCATGGTCGCATTAAAGTTCTGACCAAAGGAATTTGTGGCGATTCCCGAGCCGGACATCTGTTCCTTGGTCAAAAGCAATCCTGCTGTTCTGGCCTCTCCTGCCAGATCAATATTGGTCTTTAATCCAAAATTGAAATTCTGCTGGAACGTCATAAACCTGTCAATACCAATAACATCTGCCATATGCATCATAGCCACATTACAGGACCACGCAATAGAATTCTGTACACTGACACCGACTCCATGACCATAACCGCCATGACAACGAATGGTATGACCGCCTTTTACCAGAGAACCATTACAATCATAATGCTCTCTGCCGGTAATCACGCCGCTTTCAAGTGCCATCGCTACCGTGAAAGGCTTCGCCGTGGAACCGGGCTCATAAGTATCTGAAATACAAAAATTCTTCCAGAGATAATTCAGATTCAGATACAGCTCATCCTCTGTCATATTCGCGATCACATTCTCTGTAATTACTGTATCAGTCTTGTTCAATTCCATATAACCATTGCTATTTTTCACCTCTTCTACCAGTAAGGAACCGATCATGGCAGAAGTATTCCTGGTATTATTTAAGTCATAAAAGGGATAGTTTGCCATAGCAAGCACTTCGCCCTTGTGAATATCATACACAATAGCTCCCAGATTCTCCGCACCGTTGCCCGGACGGACTGTACCCGCAAACTCGTCATTAAACTGTTTCAGATACTTCTCCACCACTGCCTGAATATTAGCATCTATGGTGGTATGTATGGTATAACCGTCCACTGCCGGCTTCACAGTTCTTTCTAAAGTGGAGTCTGATGTCAGGTATCCATATTCTCTTCCGGTGGTGCCATTCAGGACTTCATTATAAAACTCCTCCAGGCCGTAACTCCCCACATTGTCCCTGCCGGTAAAACCAATTACATCACAGGCCAGAGAACCATTGGGATAGATTCGTTTGTATTCCTCCTCGAACCAAACTCCCATGATCATGTTGCCTTCCGCACTGTCAGCCTCCTGAAAGTCTTTGATCTGATCATATGACAGCTGCTTGAGCATCACTTTGTAAGAGGAAGTCCTATGGGTGTTCACATATTCTCTCACCTCTGCCATATCCAGGCCAAAATACTGATTTAACGCTTCCAGGGTAGTCTCCAGATACTTTCCATCCTTATAAAGCATATTCTTGGCATCAATGATCAGATTATATACCTTCTCACTGGTGGCAAGCTTCGTTCCCTTGGCATCCAGGATATCTCCCCTTTTAAAAGGAAGCGTGGTACTGTCATAACCTCTCTGGGACAACACCTGCTTCTTATACTGCTCCCCATCTTCTCTGGAGATCCAGTATAGCCTGATGCATAACCCGGCAAAAGCCAGTAGTACAAAAAAGAACAGTACCACCAGCTTCTTTTGCATTTTTATCGTAAATTTCCTGTAAACCTTCTGTTCACTCATTTACAACACCCCTAATCCTGAGCCACACGTCTCATATAATCATTTCCCTCATTGGTGTAAGTCTGTATCTGTCCCTCCCTGGCATAAGTCATGCCCAACTCTCCAATGGCAATGCGCTTGATCTCTTCCATATTAACGCTACTTAAAATTCTATTATACTCCTCATCATTACTAAGGCGCAGATCATTCAGATCCTTCTCCAGAGAAGCGATCACTTCCGCCTTTCTGGTCACCTCAGACTGAATCTGCAGATAGTTCACCAAAAACACACCGGTACAGCAAAGCGCTGCGATCAGAAACAACACATAGGCCAGATTCATATGATGAGCTTTTTCTCTATTCTTCCTGGCTTCATTACTGATACTGCGTCTGGGTTCTTCCTCCAGCGTCCTCACAAAATCCTGACTGCGTGCCAGATTATCATATACATACATATTTTTCATAACAATTACTTTTCCTTTTCAAAAACTCTTAATTTTGCACTCTTGGAACGGCTGTTGATTGCAAGTTCCTCTGCGCCCGGCAAGATGGGCTTTCGGGTAACTACCTTACCCTTTGGCTGTTTCCCACATACACATACCGGAAATTCCGGCGGACATGTGCACGGATGTTCCGCATTCTTAAATGCGGTCTTTACAATTCTATCCTCCAATGAGTGGAATGTAATGATACAAAGCCTTCCACCCGGATTTAACAGATCTATCATGTCCTCCAATGATTCTCTCAGCACTTCCAGTTCTCTGTTACATTCAATCCTGATGGCCTGGAAGGTCTGCTTGGAGGGATGTCCATTCTGCCTCATCTTGGCAGGAATCGATGCTTTAATGATCTCATTTAACTCAAAGGTAGTTTCAATGGGCTTCTTAGCCCTCTCCATCGCAATGTGTTTGGCTATATTCTTAGCAAATTGATCCTCACCGTAATCCCTGATGATCCGATACAGGTCCATCTCAGCGTATCCGTTTACAATGTCCCGTGCCGTCAGCGTCTGTCTCTGATCCATCCTCATATCTAACGGAGCATCAAAGCGATAAGAAAAACCCCTGTCTTCTGTGTCTAACTGATAGGACGATACTCCCAGGTCAAGCACGATTCCATCTACACCGGTTATTCCAAGCTCCTGCAAGGCACTTTTCATGTTACAATAATTGCTCCGAATGATGGTCACCTTGCTTTCACCGCTGAAGCAACTTAATCTCTCTCCTGCAGCTTTGATAGCCGCTTCGTCCTGGTCGATGCCGATAAACCGTCCGTTTGTCAGCCGCTTGCAGACCTGGAAAGCATGTCCGCCGCCACCCAGCGTACCGTCTACGTAAGTACCATCCGGTTTGATATGCAGTTGTTCTATGGTCTCTTCCAGCATTACGGAATAGTGCTTAAACTCCATGATCTTTATCCTCTCGCTTAAATCGTCAGCCCCAGGCTCTCCATAGATGCGCCAATGGCATCCATATCGTCATCCACGTTATTCTCTTCCCATTTGTCCTTATTCCAGATTTCAATTCGGCTGCCCACGCCCACAAGCACCACATCCTTGTCAAGCTCTGCAAACTCTCTTAAATGTGCCGGCAGCAAGATTCTTCCCTGCTTGTCCACCTCCACAGGTGCTGCACCTGCCAGGAAGAAACGAGCAAATTTTCTGGCATCTTTATTGGTGATCGGCAGTGAAGTCAGCTTCTGTTCAAACACTTTCCAGTCATCATTGGCATACACAAATAAGCAGCCATCCATTCCCTTCGTCACCACAAATTCATCTCCCAGGATCTCCCGGAACTTCGAAGGAATAATCAACCTGCCTTTTGTATCGACCGTATGATTGTACTGACTCATAAACACTGCAATCACCGCCTTACATAACTTGCGTAATCTAAAACCTTATCATCCGTATCAAGTGGGCTGCCACAGCGGCTGGGAACCCTTCTTCTCTTGGTTCAGGCTCTCATTGGCAGTCCGGAGAATTCACCACAACAGGCCTTCTACTCCACCACTTCAAACCACTTCTCACCACTTTTCACCACTTTTACTCTATTTTAATACATTCTTAAGAATTTTGCAAGTAGAAATGCAAAGTTTTTTTTGACATTTTATAGCAGTTTTTACTGTTTTTTTGCAACACAAAATATGGCGGTGCTTTCGCACCGCCATACTATATCCAGCGTTTCTTTATTCTTTTATCTCTTCTGTCACTTCCACAGAATCTGCTTCCTGTACAACCTCTATTGTCATGGTCTCCTTATTCTCAGCCTTCGGCAGATACTCTCCTCTGTCCAGATGTAAAACCTGTGCCTTCCCCTTCTTCAGGAGCCCGCGCACTGCCACATCAGCCACCACCGCAAAAATCATCAGCCCCAGTGACAACATCTGCGAAACTGCCACATCCGTTCCGGGAATCAGAAGCTGGTCCGTCCTCAGACCTTCGATCACAAACCTTCCCAGCCCATAACCGCCCAGATACATCAGACACACTTCTCCATGGAACTTCTTGCATTTTCCATAAAGCATCAATATGCAGAAAATCAAAAGATTCCACAAAGACTCATACAAAAAGGTGGGATGGACCTGAATATAATTGGTACCTTCCACAATATGCGCCGCAATATTCTCTGAGATATCCCCTGATCTGACTGCATCGATGGGCAGCCGCATGGCAAGCAGACTATCCGTGTATTCACCGAAAGCCTCTCTGTTCATAAAATTGCCCCAACGACCGATCACCTGCCCCAGGATCAATCCCGGCACTGCCGTATCTCCGATCTGAAAAGTGTTGAGTTTTTTGATCTTACAATAAATGAACAATGTAACAAAAGCGCCGATCACACCGCCATAAATAGCCATACCACCGTTTCTGGTGTTCAAGATACTCAGCAGATCATCTTTATAACTGTCCCACTCAAATGCCACATAATACAACCTCGCCCCGATAATGGAGAAAATAATTGCATATATGGCAAAATCCCAGTACACTTCCGCATCCTGTCCGGTCTTCTTCGCATTGTGAACCGCCGTCAGAAGTCCTGCCAGCACACCAATACCGATGATCACACCGTAAAAGGCAATCTCAAAACCAAACACTGAAAAATTCTTCGGAATATTCTCCAGATAGATTCCCAGATGCGGAAATGCAATATCCTTAACATTCATTATTTCCTGCATATAAACCTCTTTATACATTGAATCTAAACAGGATCACATCACCATCCTGCACCACGTATTCCTTACCTTCCATACGTACCATGCCTTTTTCTCTGGCTGCGGGCAAGGAACCCTGATCCAGAAGATCCTGATAATTCACCACCTCAGCCTTGATAAATCCTCTCTCAAAATCAGAATGAATCTTACCTGCTGCCTGAGGTGCCTTCGTACCTACTTTAATGGTCCATGCTCTGGTCTCATCTTCACCGGAAGTCAGGTAACTGATCAATCCCAGCAGATGATAACTGGCCTTGATCAGCTTCTCAAGACCGGACTCCGCCAATCCCAGATCCTCCAGGAACATGGCCTTCTCATCATCATCCAGCTCCGCGATCTCCTGCTCGATCTGGGCACAGATCACAAACACTTCACTGTCCTCTCCTGCTGCAAACTCCCTGACAGCAGCCACCCCTGCATTGCCTGCACCATCATCAGCCAGATCATCCTCTGCCACATTGGCCGCATAGATCACCGGCTTGTAAGTAAGCAGGTTATAAGACTTAAGCAGCTCCAGCTCATCCTCATCTTCCACGCTGAGACTCTTGGCCATCTTCCCACTTTCCAGATGCTCCTTGATACGTTCCAAAAGTGCAAGCTCCTTGCCTGCAGTCTTGTCCATTCTGGCGGTCTTTGCCACCTTGGCAATCCTTCTTTCCAGAATCTCCAGATCCGAGAAGATCAACTCCAGATTGATGGTCTCAATATCCCTCAAAGGATTCACACTGCCATCTACATGAATGACATTAGTATCCTCAAAGCAACGAACTACGTGAACGATGGCATCTACTTCACGGATATTGCCCAGGAACTGATTGCCCAAGCCCTCTCCCTTAGATGCACCCTTTACCAGACCTGCAATGTCCACAAACTCAATCACCGCCGGGGTCACTTTCTTAGACTGATACATATCTCCCAAAAGATTCAGCCTCTCATCAGGAACCGGCACGATACCGATATTGGGGTCTATGGTACAGAAAGGGTAATTGGCAGACTCTGCACCTGCCTTGGTCAGTGAGTTGAAAAGTGTGCTTTTTCCTACGTTTGGTAATCCCAAAATTCCTAGCTTCATATATACCTATATCTCCT
Source organism: Lachnospiraceae bacterium (assembly GCA_017559435.1). Taxonomy (GTDB): domain Bacteria; phylum Bacillota; class Clostridia; order Lachnospirales; family Lachnospiraceae; genus Acetatifactor. Next base: position 13,659 of record JAFYSG010000136.1, on the reverse strand, counting down.
TATTTTTCCTTGGTCTCTATTCTTCCTACTGTTGCGAACAGCCTGTTTATAGTTATAACTAAAAAAGAGCCTGATACAACTCATTAAGTGTACCACATATAGGCTCTTTTTTCAATATTTCCCAGACTTTTTTGTGAAGATTTCCGAAACTTCCAATAACCAAACTTCTCCAAAAGCATATCATATAATAATCAATCTTCCCGGAAGTATATCATGTATCACGATTATTTCAACACGCCAATGAATCCACCCCCCACCCCACATGTAACAAACGTCCCCCAAAAAGCCGTCCAAAACTCTAATTTCCGCACCACTCTTTGGACCGGCCGTTATGCCCAAATGACGCTTATGTGTATCCCGGTATGTTCAGATATCGGGCTTGAGATTCACGAGGATACAGATCAGATCATACGAATCGAACAGGGTATAGCTGTAGTGAAAATGGGGATGTGCAAAAATCAACCGGACTTTGTACAGAATGTTTGTAAGCAAGATACAATTTTTATTCCTGCCGGAACATGGCACAATGTGATCAACACTGGTAACATCCCCCTAAAAGTGTCTGTTATCTATGCCCCGCCTCATCATCCGGCAGGAACGATCCATGTAACCAAAGAAGATGCTATGATGTATTAGAACGGTTTTCACTTAAGATCAAACAGCCAATCCAAGCGTGAATGACAACTTCACTTTGGCTTGGCTGAAAGTCTTACCTTTGCGACAATCTTCAGCAGTTTCAAGAGAATGGTATCTATCTGTTGCTTACACATTATCAGAGTACTGTTGTTTGCTCTCACAGTCAAGGCTCATTTCCTTCAGATAATCCTTCAACAAAAAAGCACAGAAATACGGAAAAGTATATATATTGTCACTATACCCAATATGACTTCGCCGTGCCATTTGTTGCTTTCACTTCCACCGGTACAAGGTAATCCTTGGTTCTGACAAAGAAATCTTCTTCCAGATAGGAATCATCCTTCTCATAATAATATAAATCATATCCGCACTTAATTAATGCTTCTCCTACAATATTCTCGTACAAGGCCTCCTTATACACAGCAAGATTTTTGTTCGCTCTCAAATCCTCCTGAGCCTCTTCATCCAGCATGGCAACAAAAATACCGGTATCAAAGAAATACAACTTATACTTTGATTCATCATAATTTCCCTTTAACGTCATGATAGTCATTTAACAACTGTCGCTGTATGTCTAATGTCCCCTCAAAAGTTCCTTTTGAAATGTATTCTCTTACCACTGCCGGCATACCACCTAAGATACAATAGTCCAAGAACAAACTGCTGTATACTTTCACATCAATTTCATTAAAAGGCTTCTCTGTCTTCATATGCCACAGCATACTTATTTCTGCCATTGTTTTTACCCTCCTTCCACTATAGTATACAAAAAATGAGGGAAATACTCAAAATAAATCACAAAAAATGAGCGAGTTTTTGATTTTATTTCACAAAACAGGATTGAAAAGCTTTTCCATGAGCAAAACGAGGACAGCCGCATCACCACTCTGATACACCCACTGTCCTCGTTGCTACAATATATGTTGTCCTTAAAAATTAATATTTCCTGCGTACCTTCAGTTCCTCATACAACAAGCAATAATTATCATACCTAAGCCGGTTTACCATTCCCTCTTCCAACGCCTGTTTCACACCACATTCCGGTTCGCTGATATGGGAGCATCCGCCAAAACGGCAATATGCCTCATGGCGTGCAAACTCCGGATAATAGGAAGCCAATTCTTCCTTCTCTATATCAAAAAGTCCAAGGGAGCTAAATCCCGGGGTATCCAGAATATAACTATCCGCCTCATCTTTGCCCATGTTCACCGGGATCAGTTCTGAATGCCTCGTAGTATGCTTGCCACGCTCAATCTTTTGGCTGATAGCTCCTGTCTCCATAATAACACCTGACTGTAGCGCATTGATCAAAGAGGATTTGCCCACGCCGGAGGGACCTGCCACTGTGGTAGTCTTCCCTGCCAGCAAGGCTCTCAACTGATCCACTCCTGTACCGTCCTGAGCACTGACTGTCAGAACCCGGTAACCACAGGCTTCATAAATCTTTTTGAATGCATCTGCTGCACCTTCGCAGTCCAGATCCAGTTTATTAAAGCAAATGATACAGGGTATCTTCTGCTGTTCCATCATGATCAGAAAGCGGTCCAGCAAGTTAAAATTAGGCTGTGGCTTGGTAATAGAAAAAATCACCACTGCCTGATCCACGTTGGCCACTGCAGGCCGGATCAGTTCACTGTGCCTTGGCAGGATCTTAATGATATTGCCTTTTTTTGAAGCTTCATCCAACACCTCCAGTTCCACATCGTCACCCACCAGAGGTTTTACATTGTCTTTCCGAAAAATACCCTTTGCCTTACATTCGTAGATACCCGCACTGTGGCAGGCGTCCACTACATGGCCAACATCCGCTACGTGGCCAACGTCCATTACATGGACATAGTAAAATCCGGCGATTCCTTTGATGATTTTCCCCCGCATACATTTATTCCTTTGTAAACTGCAGTTTTCTGGTAAAGCTCTTTTGCTGTTCCTCGCCGTCTACTGTCACGGTGTAATTGAATGTGACGATAGCTGCGGGACTGGGGACACCGTAGAAGTTCACCGGCTGGGGGAAGGAGGCCACTGTAGTGTTATATATCTCCTGTCCTGCTTCTGTAGTGATCACGATATTTACATTCATGCCGAAAGAATAATCCGGAGCTTCTAACACGGAAGGTGCCGTGATGCTGCCATTATAGCGGTAGGTTGCCGGCCCTAAGCTGATATGAATCTCCATTAATGTGCCCGGTGCCACGTAGGAACCCTGGGAATAGCTCTGGTAGCAGACCAGTCCTTTTGCAATCTGGGAATGATTCACAGCAGACACGCTTCTAATAGCTAATCCCGCATCGGTCAATATTTTGGTTGCAGCACTTTCATCATAACCGATTATATTGGGTACCATTATAGTATTACTGGAAGATCCCTGACTGACAACCACTCGCACAGTACTGCCTTTCTCAACCGAGGTCTCTGCCACAGGGCTCTGGGAAATGACCACACCTGCCGGTACGCCATCTGAAAAGCTTTCTTCCCATTCAATCACAAGTCCTTGATTCAGAAGGGTAGTCTCAGCATCCTCTCTGGTCTTTCCTCTGGTATCTGCTACTCTCACACCATTTCCGGAGCTTATAATCAGTTTCACCACCGTACCTTCCGGCACCATTTCTCCTGCTTTTAATTCAGTATCTATCACAGTATCTACCGGGAATTGGTCACTGTCCTCATACTCTAGTTCAGGGTTCAGCTTTCTGTTGCTCATGACAGTCATGGCATCGTTAATATTCCAGCCTATAATATAAGGCATTTCCGCCATATCCTCCTTAGGAATACTGCTTTCTGTCTGGTTTCCTTTGGAGCTATCATGTCCGGAGGTTTCTTCTGTCTTGATAATTGGATCATGAGGATCTTTACTGTTGTCATTGCCGAACACATCAAATACCCGAAGCAACAAAAAGAGTACGATGCCGCAGATGATAAGTCCCGCCAACACTGCCATCAGTGTGGTGATACGCTCCATTTTCGGATCATAATCATACTCATCTTCATCATCCACCATTTCATTTTCATCATATTCTTCATCTGTATACAGTTCTGAAGTATCACGGCGAAGCCGCATGGTATCCTTTGGTCTTTCCACAAACTGCTCGCGATAAGCGGTCTTTCTCTTGATGTGAGCCACTTCCTGTTCGGAGATCGCTCTGGTGTTCTGATCCATATCAGGGCCATTCTGCACCACAAAATCTGCCTCCGGGTACATAAGGGAACGTTTCAGATCTGCTAACAGCTCACGCATATTCTGATATCTCCTATCAGGAGATTTGTGACAACATTTCAATACGATTGCTTCCACACTGGCCGGTATCTCAGGAACAAATTCCTTGGGAGAAGGTATCTCCTCCTGAATATGTTTAATAGCGATAGCTACTGTAGTTTCCCCGTTAAAGGGCACTTTGCCGGTGAGCATCTCAAACAAGGTGATACCCAGCGAATATATATCGCTCTTTTCATCGCTATAACCACCTCTTGCCTGTTCCGGCGAAGTATAATGTACAGAACCCATGACATTAGAGGTAATGGTGTTGCTGGTGGCAGCTTTGGCGATGCCGAAATCTGTTACCTTTACCTTACCTTCCCTGGAAATAATAATATTCTGAGGCTTGATGTCTCTGTGAATAATATGATTATTGTGCGCAGCCTCGATACCCATACTTACCTGAATCGCAATGCTTACAGCCTCTTTATATGACAATCTGGCTTTTTTCTCAATATATCTCTTCAGGGTAATTCCCTCAACCAGTTCCATGACAATATAATGAATCCCGTTTTCCTCTCCCACATCATACACATTCACAATATTGGGATGCATGAGCCCAGCCGCAGCCTGAGCCTCAATGCGGAATTTGGACACAAAATTGGCATTCTCACTAAATTCCTGTTTCAAAACTTTCACAGCTACAAGACGATTGAGCTTATGACATTTTGCTTTGTATACATCAGACATACCGCCGGTTCCGATTTTTTCCAATATCTCATAACGGTCGCCTACTATCATTCCTATCTTTATCATACCTACTTCTCCATTCAAACAATGAAAATCTCAAGTTACGGCTCAATCAGTATTACCGCTATGTTGTCTTTTCCGCCGTTATCGTTAGCTGCCTTAACCAATGCTTCTGCTGCCAAACGGATATCCTTCTGTCCATGTACGATCTCAAAGATTTCCTTATCCTCCAACATATTGGTCAGACCATCTGAGCACATGAGTACAACGTCTCCTTCAGTCAGATCCACAGTAAAAAAATCTACCTCCACTGTTCTGTCGGCTCCGATGGCTCTGGTTATGATATTTTTCTCCGGGTGATTTCTGGCAGCATCTCTCTCAAGACCACCCATTCTCACCATTTCTTCCACAAGAGAATGATCTCTTGTGACTTGTCTGATCTCTTCACCGATAATGTAAAGTCTGCTGTCACCTACATTGGCCACCTCAAGCACATTATCTATGCAGGACGCCGCCACCACAGTAGTGCCCATTCCATGCAGTGTAATATCCTCATTAGCCTTCTGCCTGATCTTATCATTGGCAATCTCAATTGCCTGCCTTATGCTTTTCACAGAAAGCTCTTCCTCAGAACGCCCGATCTCTTCTACTATAGTCTCGACTGTATATTTGGATGCATAATCCCCTGCATTATGTCCGCCCATACCATCTGCCACAATGAAAAGATTCGGCAGCTTACCCACTGCCTGTTCAGAAGCGAATACAAAATCCTGATTCAGTTTTCTCTTTCTGCCAATATCTGTAATGGCAAACGCATTTAGCACGTTTCTTTCCTCCTATTCTGCATACCCTTCCGAAGCTGTCATATGACGACGCCGCAGTTGTCCGCAGGCACCGTCAATGTCTCTCCCCATTTCTCTTCTAATAGTAACATTAATTTTATTTTTTTCAAGCTTATTTTTAAAACGCTGGATACTTTCTTTATCTGATTGTACATAATCCCGCTCCTTAATGGGATTCACCGGGATCAGATTCACATGGCAACACAAAGGCCTGGCCAGTTCGATCAGTTCTCTTGCATCCTCGTCACGGTCATTGACACCGCCCACCAGACTGTACTCAAAAGTGATCCGTCGGCCTGTCTGTTCAAAATAGTAGGCGCAGGCTTCCATCAACTCCTCTATGGAATAACGTTTGGCTATGGGCATCAGCCTGCGACGCTTTTCATCCGTGGTGGCATGCAGGGAAAGTGCCAATGTGATCTGCAGTTTCTCGCCTGCCAGCTCTTTCATCTTTGGTACCAGACCACAGGTAGACACGGTAATATTGCGTTGGCTGATATGAAGCCCGTTTTCATCTGTAAGAAGCTTCAAAAAACGTAGCACATTCTCATAATTGTCCAATGGTTCACCGGTTCCCATCACCACCACATTTGACACTCGCTCTCCGGTCAGGCGTGTGATGGCATAAATCTGATCCAGCATCTCTGCCGGTGTCAGATTGCGTTCCAATCCATCCAGAGTGGAGGCGCAAAAGCTGCAGCCCATGCGGCAGCCTACCTGGGAGGAGATACAGACACTGTTGCCGTGCTGGTATTTCATCCAGACACTCTCTACAACATTCCCGTCTGCAAGGCCGAAGAGAAATTTCTTCGTGCTGTCAATCTTGGATTCCTGTACTCTCACAGGAGTAAGCGCAGTGTATTCACACCATTCCTTACACTCTGATCTGAAATCCTTGGACAGATTGGTCATCTCATCCAAGTTCCTGGCCAACTTCACATGCATCCACTCATACATTTGTTTTGCACGAAAAGCTTTCTCTCCCTTTTCTTTCAGAACTGCTGTCAGTTCTTCCAGTGTCAGGGACTTGATATCTATTTTCACATTCATGTTTTCATCCATCTCACTTTTTATGTGCCCTTAGGCTTTTCTCACATCACAGCCCTTGTTGCGTCGAAGCCTCGCATAAAAGAAGCCGTCGCAGTCATCCTCTCCCGGAAAGAGCTGTCTGCTCTCCTCCATGGTAAAGGGAAAGTTTTCACAGATCCACCGGCACATTTCTTCATTCTCTTCCCTGCGCACTGTGCAGGTACTGTAAAGCAATATCCCCTCCGGCTTTACATACTGCCAGCTGGCAGACACAATTGCCTTCTGAAGCTTGGTAATTTCACCAAGGCTCTCCGGGGTGACATGATATTTGATATCCCGCTTCTTGCCTATGACACCAAGGCCTGAACAAGGCACATCCATAAGTACCACATCTGCCTTAGAAAACAGATCTTCATCTGTCACAGTAGCGTCCCACTGCATGACAGTCAGATTATTCGCCTGCATCCTATCTGCATTCTCTTCGATCAGGGAAAGCTTGTCAAAGCTCACATCCCTGGAAAGCACTTCTTTCGCCTTCTCAGCTGCCAGCAGGCTTTTTCCCCCGGGAGCAGCGCAGATATCCAGCACAAAGTCTGTGGACTTTATCCCGGCGGCTTCTACTGCCAGCATGGAACTGACATCCTGAACGGTAAAGGCACCTTCCGCATATCCCGGCAAAGAAGCGATTCCTTCCACCCTTTCAAGAAGATATGCATACTCCAGATAGGGAGAAGGGGTCACCTTGACACCAAGTGCTTCCATCTGTGCAATATACCCCAGAATAGTGGTTTTGTCAAGTCTTGTCTGAAAACGGATGCTGACAGGATGTACTTTTTCAAGTCCGGAAAGCATCTTTTGAGTACATTCCACACCATATTCTTTGATCCAAAGCTCTACCAAAAACTTAGGCATAGAGTATGTGATCGTAAGCCATTCTGTCAGATTTCCTTCTTTATCAGGCCATTTGATCTGTCCCTTCCCTCTGGCAAGATTACGAAGAACACCGTTTACAAATCCCTTCAGATTCTGGAATTTTCTTTTCACAGAAAGCTTCACTGCTTCATTGCAGACCGCACTGTCCGGTACACTGTCCATATATAGGATCTGATAGGCGCTCATACGCATGAGACAGCGGATCAGCGGTTTCATCTTACGCACGGGTACACTGGAAAACTGATCAATCACATAGTCAAGCTGTATCTTCTTTTCGATGGTTCCTTCTGTCAGACGCTTCATGAAAGCTTTTTCTCTGACATCCAGATAATCGTATTTATCCAGCACTGCTTTTATTAATTTATGAGAATATTCCTCACCGCGTTCTATGGTAAGCAGCATATCCAGCACAATCTCTCTGGTATTTTCTGCCATCTATTTATCCTTCCTTTCGGTCAATCATTTCTTCTGCGGTTGCCGCCGAACAATAGTACCAGACGCAGCAACTGTAATGCCGAGGCTGCCGCAGCTGCCACATAAGTCAGCGCTGCTGCCCGTAACACTTTCCTGCAGCCCTCATTCTCCTGTGTAGTCAGCAAACCATACTGCTCCACTTTCGCCACTGCTCTTCTGGAAGCATTAAATTCCACAGGAAGGGTGATCAGCTGAAATAAAACAGCCAGGGCAAAAGCCCAGATACCGATCTGAATCAAGGTCTGATTCCAACTGAGTAGTATCCCCACTAAAATCAGAGGCATTCCCAGATTGCTGGCGATATTTACCACCGGTACCAAGGAAGACCTTAACTGCAAAGGAGCATAACCCTTGGCATGCTGCAGGGCATGGCCACATTCATGGGCCGCTACTCCCACACTGGTCACTGAAGCGGAATTATAATTCTGATAAGACAACCTGACCGTCTTGGTCCTGGGATCGTAATGATCGCCTTTACCATCTCTTAAGCACTCTACCTGCACGTCATACAGACCTTCCTGATTGAGAATCCTTCTGGCTGCATCGGCGCCGGAAAGTCCGCTCATATTTCGTACCTTGCTATATTTTGCCATGGAACTGTTCACCAGGGCACTTGCCCCTAAGGATAGGAACAATCCAAGGATCACCAACATATATGTGGGATCCCAAAATATTCCATATCCGTAAAAACCCGGAAAAAACAACATCTTTTTTACCTCCATCACACTTTCGAAGGGCAAAAAGCACAGTTTGTCACCTTATGTCGCTCAGCCTGTTGCCTAATCTTTGCCTGTTGCTTAGGCTTCGCCTGCCGGTTACTTTAATCACCCAGCCGCTCTCCCGGCTGCATGCGCACACCCAGCAGAAAATCATGAGCACTCATGCGCTTCTTACCTTCCAACTGCATACTATATATTTTAAGTATGCCCTTTCCTGTAGCGATTACCACAGAATCTTTCAAAACCTGCAAAATTTTGCCGCAGTCTTGTGAACCATTCTCTGCCTCAGTTTCCTCTGCCACAGCTTCCCAGATTTTTAACTGTTTTCCATGATATGTGGTAAATGCGCTGGGCCACGGATTCATGCCTCTTACCTTAAGTTCGATGGAATAAGCATCTTTTGTAAAATCAATGCAACCCATCTCCTTGGTGATGAGCGGTGCATAACAGCTGAGCTCATCATCCTGGGTTTCCGGAATCAGGCTTCCTTCTTCCAACAATGCAAGAGCTTCTACAATGCTCTCACCTCCAAGCACCATCAGCTTATCATGAAGTGTCTCAAAAGTGTCTTTTCTATCAATATCAATTTCTTTTTTATATAACATATCACCTGTATCCAGACCTGCATTCATCTGCATAATCGTGACGCCGGTCTTCTCTTCCCCATTCAGAATCACATTCTGAATAGGTGAAGCTCCTCTATATCGAGGAAGCAGGGAAGCGTGGATGTTCAGGCAGCCATAGGGCGGCATATCAAGAATCTGCTGAGATAAGATCTGCCCAAATGCAGCTACAACAAAGATATCTGCCGGATATTTCCTTAATTCTTCTATAGCCTCCGGTGTCTTGATCTTCTTAGGCTGAAATACCGGGATATGATGTTCCAAAGCACACTGTTTCACCGGGGAATGCACCGGCTGACCACTTCTTCCTTTCGCCTTGTCAGGCTGTGTCACCACTGCTGTGATCTCATGTCCGGCATCAAGAAGCGCCTTCAATGCCCCCACTGCAAAGTCAGGGGTTCCCATAAATACTATCTTCATGCTTATACCTCATCTCCGTCTTCATCTTCATAAACTACATCCTGCAGTTCACCTTCTACCTTCTCTACATAAAGATGCCCATCCAGATGGTCCAACTCATGGCAGATTGCTCTTGCAAGAAGCTCTGTCCCCTCCAGCTCAATAGGCTTCATATTCACATCAAGAGCCACAGCCTTCACATAATTAGGTCTTGTAACCATACCCGATTTACCGGGTACGCTTAAACAGCCTTCCTGCCCGGTCTGTTCTCCGCTGCTCTCAACAATACGGGGATTGATTAGAATATAAGGATCTTCGCCGGTCACATCAATGACCACGATCCTTTTAAGGATACCCACCTGGGGTGCCGCCAAGCCCACACCGTTGGCTTCATACATGGTCTCCAGCATATCCTCGATCAGCTCCCTGATCCTGGGTGTCACCTCAGTCACTTCTTTACATCTCTTAGTTAAAACTTCATCTCCCATTTCACGTATATTACGAATTGCCATTTTTCTCTTCCTCTCTCATAGGTTTCGGTCATAAAGTATTCATCGGATCAAAATCAAACTGCACACTCTCTTTCCCCTGATATTCTTTCAATGCTTCTTCCAAAGCATCCTTCACTTCTATCAGTTTACCATATTTTTCATATTTAATATAGATGATAAATCTAAAAATATCATTAATTCTTCCTATAGATGCCGGTGCAGGACCCAAAACCATCATTCTTTTATCCTTTTTTTCCGTCTCATCCACAAATATACCGGCTAGAAACGCTAGTTTCTGTGCCAATTCTTTACATTTTTCCTCCACAGGTCCATAAACCTGCACTGCCAACATATGAGACACCGGAGGATATCCCAGCATCTCTCTGTACAGAATTTCTTCTTGATAGAATCCTTCATAATCCTGATTAGCCGCATGGACGATTGCGTAATGTTCCGGCTGGTAAGTCTGGATGACCACTTCACCTGTCCGTTCGCCTCGTCCGGCTCTGCCTGCAGCCTGAGTCAGCAGCTGGAAAGTCCGCTCACCTGCCCGGTAATCATTAACCCCCAAAGACAGATCGGCTGCCAAGATCCCCACCAACGTTACATTGGGAAAATCATGTCCTTTTACGATCATCTGTGTGCCGATCAAAATATCAGCTTCCCCGTTGGCAAAAGAGGAAAGAATCTTCTCGTAACTATCTTTCGTCTTGGTGGTATCAGCATCCATGCGAAGGATTCTTGCCCCCGGAAACATCTCTTTCAACTTATCCTCTATCTGCTGGGTTCCGGCACGAAAACCCAGAATATACTTGGATCCACACTTGGGACACAGGCTCACCTTAGGCTGAGCATAGCCGCAGTAATGGCACACCAGCCGCCCGTCCCTATGCTCTGAAAGGGACACATCACAGTGTGGACATTTCATAACATGTCCACAGGAACGACAGGAGATAAAGCCCGCATAACCTCTTCTGTTCAGGAAAAGCATACTCTGCTCTCCTCTCATAAGCCTGTCTGCCAAAAGTTCCTGCAGCTTGACACTGAAAATGGATCGGTTCCCCTCCTTCAGCTCCTCCCTCAGATCCACAGTATGCACCTTAGCCAGCTGTCCCCCTGTCAGCCTCTCTTTCAAAGAAAAAAGCTTGTATTCCTCTTCAGCAGCCCTATAATAAGCCTCCAAAGAGGGCGTTGCAGAACCTAATACCAGGCTGGCTCCATGCATATGGGCAATCTCAAGGGCCGTTTCTCTGGCGTGATATTTGGGCGTACTTTCACTTTTGTAACTGGCCTCATGCTCCTCATCTATGATAATGATACCGATATTGGGAAAAGGCGTAAATAAAGCTGATCTGGGACCTATGATCACATCAATCTCTCCATTTTTCGCCCGCTCACACTGGTCATATTTCTCTCCCGGAGAAAGGGTAGAATTCATCACACTCACCCGGTCTCCAAAACGTCTGTAAAACCGAAGCAACGTCTGGTAAGTCAATGCGATCTCAGGGATCAGCACGATGGCCTGCCTGCCCCTTAAAACCATCTGCTCCACCAGCTCCATATACACTTCCGTCTTGCCGCTTCCTGTAATCCCATGAATCAGATAGGTACCGGGATGGCCGCTGTCATGATCACTCAAGACTTCCTTTACGATTCTTAGCTGACTGTCACTGAGCACCATGGACATTCCTTGCTGCGCCTTTATTTTCACCGGATTACGATAGGAACTGTCCGTCACCACTCGGATCAGTCCAGATTGAACCAGACCGTTAATACTGGCACCTGACACTCCAAGTTTACCGGTCACCCATTCATAGGAAATCCTTTCGTTGTCAAGTAGCTGAAGCAGCAGCCTCTCTCTGGCTGCCTGCTTCTTTCGTTTGGCATCTCCCAGTGCTGCTATGATCACTTCTTTTGAAGTAATCCGTTCTATGGTCCGAGATTTTATCTGCCCCACGGTTTTTCTGGCAGGAAGCACGGTCTTTAGTGCCTGTATCATGGTGGAGCCATAATTTTTGCGAATCCAGGCCGCCAGCCGGATCATGCGGTTTTCCACACCCATATGATCCTGAGCCATACTATGAATTTCTTTTATTTTCAAAGGATCAAACTTACATTCTTCCGTCAGCTCGATCACATATCCTTTCACCAGCTTATTACCCCTTCCGAAAGGAATCAGCACACACATACCCTCTTCCAGTTTATCTTGAAGCTTTGGAGGTACACGATACTGAAAGGGTCTGTCAACCTTTTCATGGGATATATCTACAATGATATCTGCATACAAAATATTTCTACCTTCCCTCCAACACTTCCTGAATCATGACTCTTTCATCCATGGGATATTTCACACCTTTAATCTCCTGATAATCCTCATGTCCCTTACCTGCCAAAACGATGATATCACCCGGCTTGCCGTTTTCGATAGCATAGCGGATAGCTTCCTTACGGTCGCAGATCTCCACATACTTTCCTTCCGTCTTACCGATACCAATCTTTATATCTTCAATGATCGCCTGAGGCTCCTCAAATCTGGGGTTATCAGAGGTTATGATAGTTAAGTCTGCCAGCCTTCCGCTGACCTCTCCCATTTCATAGCGGCGCAGCTTGGAACGATTTCCTCCGCAGCCAAATACACACACCAACCGCCCCGGCTCATACTCCTTCAGCGTACCGAGCAAGCTTTCCAAAGCCATGGCATTGTGGGCATAATCGATCAATAACGTAAATTCATCGGATACCTTCACCATTTCAATCCGCCCTTTCACATGGGCACTTAACAAAGCTTTACAGATCGCTTCTTCATTCACCTGAAAATGGCGACAGATTGCAATAGCTGTCAAAGCATTGTACACGCTAAAACGCCCCGGTGTGGGAACTTCCACTTCAAAATCCATCAGCCCTTCTACCGCGAATCCCACACCCAGCTCTCCACTTTTGTGTACAAGTCTCAGATTCTTGGCCCGAAGATCAGCCTCCTTCGACATACCAAACTTCTCTATTTCACAAGTGTGACCTTCGATGACTTGACTGTAATGGGCATCATCACAATTAACGATTCCCACCTTGCACTGCTTGAACAAAAGTCCTTTACAAGCCATATACTCCTCAAATGACCCATGTTCACCCGGCCCAATATGATCCGGCTCTAAATTGGTAAAAATACCGTAATCAAACACAAAGCCCTGGGTTCTGTGCAGCATCAACGCCTGAGAGGACACCTCCATCACCACAGTATCCAATCCTGCTTCTACCATTCTGGCAAAGTATTCCTGCAAAAGATAGGACTCCGGCGTGGTATTCACAGCATGAATATGCTCCTTACCAATGATCACTTCTATGGTACCCACCAGACCAACCTTGTGCCCTGCATTCTCCAAAATGGACTTTACAAGGTATGTAGTCGTGGTCTTTCCTTTGGTACCCGTGACACCGATTACTCTAAGCTTCTTGGCCGGATGACCAAACCATGCAGCAGAAATAAATGCCATGGCGTACCTGGTATCTTCCACTTTGATCACAGTCACATCCTTATCTATGACACCTTCCGGTTCCTGTGATACTACCAGT
>JAFYSG010000012.1 GCA_017559435.1 Lachnospiraceae bacterium | reverse complement strand
TTTCACAAGATTATCCAGGGTATACACCGCCGTAATAGGACACTGGCTAACCACTTCCCTACGGTTCACAAAGGCGGTCACATCAATCAGCTTAGAACCATCATAGATACCACCCGTTTCCAGCTGCCCCTTGATCACCACAAGAGTCATCAAATCACTTACCGCATTATCAAACATATCACTGAAGACAGCAGTATCCTCAAATTTTTCTATATTCTCATAAAAATCAATTTGATGATATTTCGTCTCGCCATACAGATTCTCTACCTGAATCACCGATTTCTGTGCAATAGAGACGATGATCATAATCCCCAGAGCAAGTGCAATGTGCTGCACCAACCCCAAGCCTAACCTTCTGCCCGTTGGTTTCTCCATAGCCTGTCCCCTCACTTACTGCTTGTCAATCTTATAACCCACACCCCATACTACCTTCAGATATCTGGGCTCCTTTGGATTGATCTCTATTTTCTCCCGAATATGACGAATATGGACTGCCACCGTGTTATCCGCACCAATCGCATCCTCATTCCAAATACTTTCATAAATCTGATTGATAGAAAATACCCTGCCCAGATTTTTCATTAATAATAGTAAAATATTATATTCAATCGGTGTCATTTTCACAAGCTCACCATCAACTGATACTTCTTTGGTATCATCATTGATCACAAGGCCACCTACCTGATATAGGGCTTTACTCTCTGCATTCAGACTCCCCAGAGAAGTATATCTTCGCAAGTTAGATTTTACTCTCGCTACCAACTCCAAGGGATTGAATGGCTTGCCGATATAATCGTCCGCACCGATATTCAGCCCCAGTATCTTATCAGCATCCTCAGACTTAGCAGACAGGATAATAATCGGAATACTGCTGTATTCGCGGATCTTAAGTGTCGCACGTATACCATCCAGACGAGGCATCATAATATCCATGATCAACAGATGAATATCCTCTTTCTTAAGCAGTTCAATGGCCTGCTCTCCGTCATATGCCTTATAGATCCGATATCCCTCTTGATTGAGGTAAATCTCTATCGCATCAACAATCTCTCTGTCGTCATCACATACTAATATATTTGACATTACCATACCTCCGTTCTTTGCAACACTATATTACTATTAAACCACATTTTTCTTAAATGCACACTAAAAAATTTATTAATATTTTTTTAATGTTACCTATAACGATGGGAAAATGCATTCCGATACCATCTGATCTGATCGTTAAGCACTGCGATCACATCATACCTGACAGACACAGACTGGCCGATTCCATGAGTGCACCGGTAATAATCTGCCACCCTGCAGATCACCCTCTGCTTTGCAGCTCCCACAGCCTCCTCCGGTGCCCCTTTTCGCAAAGAAGCCCTGAATTTCACCTCTACAAACACCAGATAACCATCATGACGGCAGACAATATCAATCTCACCCTGTCTGCAACGAAAATTACGTTCCAGGACTTCTACACCCTGGCTGATTAGATATTCTACCGCTTTTGCCTCCATATCTGCGCCCACCGCACGATTATTTTGCTCCACTCTTTTCCTCCTACACAAAATTATGGATAAAACTCCTTCTATGAATCGGCGTCGGTCCGTATTTCTTCAAAGCAGCTATATGTGCGGCACTGCCATATCCCTTATTTCCCGCAAAATCATACTGTGGAAATACCTTGTCATATTCCACCATCAGCCTGTCCCTTGTAACTTTTGCAATAATGCTGGCAGCTCCGATGGAAATACTTTTAGCATCTCCCTTAATAATGGGCACTTGTCTGATGGACACTGCCGGTATGGTTACTGCATCGTTCAGCAAAAGATCCGGCTGCACACAAAGTGATTTAATAGCTTCCCGCATGGCTTCATAAGTTGCTTGAAGAATATTGATCTCATCAATTCGCTCCGGTGTAGCATAGCCTACTGAACAAGCCACAGCTTTTTCCATAATGATATCATACAACTCTTCCCGCATCTTCTCAGAAAGCTGTTTCGAATCATTAATATATAAAATATCACAATCCTTGGGTAAGATCACAGCACCTGCCACTACCGGTCCGGCCAAAGGGCCTCTTCCCACCTCGTCGATCCCACAGATATGAGTGAAAGCTGCATACTCTTTTTCATACTGCTTCAACTGCTCGGTACGTTTTACTTCCCTCTCATGCGCCTCGATTCTTTTGGCAGCAGTCTCTGTCAATTTACGCACTCCGCCTCTTTCATCTGTACTGTACATTTGTATAAATGCAGGCAGCTCATCTATAGAAGCTGCCTGTAATAGATCTTTTATCTGTTGAATACTCTGTGCCATTTTAGATTCCTCTTATTGGTGCTTTAAAACGCCGAACTGGTTAAAGGGCCAAATCCTGAGCCATGCGCGGCCGATGATATCATCTTCGTGAATATTACCTACTATCTGTGTGCGGCTGTCTGAACTGTTGTTACGATTATCTCCTAACACAAAATATTCATCCGGTCCAAGGATCACCGGCTCTGCCGCAATTCCACGATTTGTGGATTTGATTACTTCTTTGCCATAACTTTCTTTTAACACTTCATCATTAATATATATGACTCCGTTTTCATCAATCCATACAGTCTCACCGGGCAGTCCAATGATACGTTTGATATAGTAGGTGGTTTCCTGATACTTAAATGGAAAAACAATAATGTCAAATCTTTCAGGCTTCTTAAATCTGTAAGTAATCTTATCAACAATCAAATTATCACCGTCGGCTAATGTAGCCTCCATGGAATCACCACTCACCTCAGTACGCTGACCAACGAAAGTAATGATCACCCAAGTCAAAAGTAATACACCTGCCAGATAAAGGATCGTGCTTATGGTTTCTTTTAACACTTTATTCATCTTTTGTATCACCTACCCTTTCAAACGTCATACGTCCCAGCTTGCCGCTTCTGAAATCATCAATTACTATCGATGCCGCTTTCTTAATATCCAACTCTTCACCTTTGCTGTAGCACATTCTGCTGCGCGCAATGTCATGAAGCTGCCTAACCGGATCTTGCGTACCGCAGTCACCCAGGGCCACCACTTCTTGGCCCTCCTCGTTTTTCTGCCCATATCGCTGACCCACTGCCTCAGGATACAGCTCATTTATCACCTTCAAAAGATCGCAAGCCAGTTCTTCTATGACAATGACCTCATCATTCATAGAACCGATAAATGCCAGATTCCTTCCTACTACCTGATCCTCAAACTTAGGCCAGAGAATACCCGGCGTATCCAGAAGTTCCAGATTCTTGTTCAGCCGTATCCACTGCTTCCCTTTTGTCACCCCCGGCTTATTGCCCGTCTTTGCACAGGCTTTTCCTGCGAAAGAATTGATAAAAGTAGATTTTCCCACATTAGGAATCCCTACTACCATAGCCCGCACAGGTCGGTTTACGATCCCACGCTTTCGGTCTCTTTCAATCTTTTCCCGGCACGCCTCCTGCACCAGACCTTGAATAGACTTTACCCCTGCCCCGGTTTTAGAATTGATCTCCAGCACATGTGCGCCTTTATTCTCAAAATACTGCACCCACTTCTTATTCCAGACAGGATCTGCCAGATCTGACTTATTTAAAAGAACAATCCTGGACTTATTCTTTCCAAGTTCATCGATATCCGGATTCCTGCTGCTAAATGGTATGCGGGCATCTACCAGTTCTATGATCAAGTCAATCAATTTTATATTTTCCTGCATCATACGCTTCGCTTTCGTCATATGACCGGGATACCATTGATAATTCATCTTAACACCTCATTACTGCATGATTCATTTTATAAAACCGGTGCTTCCGTCGCCGTAAGCTTTGGCAAACCAGACTTTTCCGAACATATCTTCTACATGGACCGGTCCGATATCTGCTGATCTGCTATC
>JAFYSG010000135.1 GCA_017559435.1 Lachnospiraceae bacterium | reverse complement strand
TCATCTTCCTTCAATCTAAACTTAATCTCTACACGCCTGGAAGCCGCCATATCGATTTCTTCCGTCCCCTTCTTGTACACCGGATTACTATACGACCTTCCATTCACAGTCAGCAGTTCCTGCAGCTGTCCAATTTTATACTTAGACAACCCATTTCTCTCGTTCAAGCAGAACTTTGCCACCGCGTTAGCACGGTCAAAGGACAAATTCATATTGCTCTGATAACTACCATCCGTATCCGTATGCCCCTCAATAATGATCTCCGCAATATAAGGGCGGTAACTATCCTGCAAAAGCACATCCAGATACAATGGAATAATGGCCTTCAGTGTATTTTGACTGTTAGTAGTAAGAACAGAACTATTATACCCAAACAACACGTCCGAAGAAAACGTAATGGATCCCGTCTGTGCATCCACCGACATGCTGGAATTGTTGAACCTGGTCTGCAGCTCCCCGATAATATCTGTCCTGATTCCCACGATATCCTGCAGCTCACTTCTGGTTGCATCAAGCTCTGCCTTAGTGTTCTCCATCTGCTGGTTAGCAGCAGCAAGCTCTGCTCTGGCATTTTCAATCTCCAGATAAGCCGCATTTAACTCTTCCTGTGTAGTGGCAGCCTTATCATAGGCAATCTGCAGTTCTGCCAAAGAATCTGCCAGTTCCTTATTGGAAGCTTCAATCTCTTTTCTGGACTGATCCAGATTTAATTTCGCATTATCCAGTTCCAGCTGCGCTGCGTCCAGCTTTAACTGTGCTGCATTCAGCTCCTTCTGTGTCTGGTCCAAGTCTGTTGTCTTCTGCCTATAGATCATCAGCGTGATGGCAATGATCAATATGAAGATCAGCAAAAGTGCCGCCATCATATCGGAAAAAGATTGCCAGTAACTGGGCTCTTCAAAAGCAGCTCGTCTTCTCTGCCTATTTTTCATACGTATCCCTCATCTGACTATAAGTATACAACTGGTTACTCAACTCATCATTCAACATGTTACAGGTAGCCGTAAGCTGCTTCTCCTGCTCCTTTAGGTTGTTCACAATCTGCTCCTGACGATCCACAAGCTGCTCCAATGCTCTTTGCATGGAACGATTCACAGCCTGCAGTTCTCTGGTAGTCTCCTCCATGCTGCGATAATCTCTGGAACATTGCTCCTGCGCCTTACAAGCATAATTCAAGATCCTGCCCATCTTTTCAAACTCTGCACCCAGCACCTGCGACATGGAAGACACAAACTGATTTACAATTCGCTCCACGCCCTGTGTCTGCTCCAAAGCATTGCCCTTCAGCAGATCATTCATGGCTTTTAAGGAATTAGCCATATTTGCCTGATAGATCAACATGGCCTTGGAATTCTCATCCGCAGTAGACACCTGAGGACTCACATACTCCCGATACATCTCCAGGAACTCTGCAAGCACACCGTAAGCATCCGCCATCATGCTTCTATATACAAAGTTAAATACCAGCGAGAAGAAAATTCCGTATACAGAGGTGTGAAACGCTACCTTCATACCCTCCAGCAAAGGTCCCACATTATCTGAAATCGTATAAATATCGTTACCGTCAAAGGATCCCAGGCCCATGGACAATCCCAGGAACGTACCCAGAATACCCAGACCTGTCAGAGTGCCTGACACTGCTGAATTATAGTGAGACATTGCCACTCTGTCCAACAGATCCTCATTAATATAATCCTCCAGATCACACACAGCCGTCAGCCCTTTTCTGGTCTGATAACCGGCCATTCTCTTCTGATAT
The DNA here is from genome assembly GCA_017559435.1 of Lachnospiraceae bacterium. Taxonomy (GTDB): domain Bacteria; phylum Bacillota; class Clostridia; order Lachnospirales; family Lachnospiraceae; genus Acetatifactor. Next base: position 15,614 of record JAFYSG010000135.1, on the reverse strand, counting down.
CTAAGGAAAGCCTCGTCCAACACATCATTGCCAAATACCTTCTTGCGGGCACGATAATGATCCCACAAAGGACCTTCCTTCTCCTTGCGATCCTTCTCCATGGCCACACAAGCACCTTCCAGCGCTTCCGTAAACAGATTCAGCCTGTTGAAACTGATGGCTGAGATCACAAACATGATACCGATCACGCCTAAAAATCCTACATTGATCAACAGGTTACTAAAGGAAGTGGCGTTACCTGTGAATACTCCGTTAATATATAGAATGAACACCACCATCAGGACATAGAGTAAAAATAATATGTAGTATAGTTTGTTCTTCATTGTGCGGAATCCTCCTTTGTCATACAACTATTAACTGATTTACAAATAATGTATCATATTTGAACAGTTTTCACAAGACAGCAGTTAGAATCTTAAAAGAATCTTAATCTCTCTACTCTCTATGAATCCCCTTAATGAACGTTTTTATTTGCATATTATTCACTATATTCATCTCTTTATGCATTATTATGCATATTGCTCATATAATATTTATTTTTATTAAATATTTATGCATAATTTAACACTTGCATTCTTTGCGCATTTGGTGTATAGTAACAGAAGAAGTTGTTAATCACCACATGGAGGTATATACATATGAAAGAAAAGGTAATCCTTGCATATTCCGGTGGTCTTGATACCACTGCCATCATTCCTTGGTTGAAGGAAAATTTTGATTACGAAGTAGTCTGTGTCTGCATCGACTGCGGTCAGGCCGAAGAACTGGACGGTCTTGATGAGCGTGCCAAATTCTGTGGTGCTGAGAAGCTCTACATCCTGAACGTGATCGATGAGTTCTGTGATGAATACATCGTTCCCTGCGTACAGGCCAACGCTATCTACGAGAACAAGTATCTGTTAGGTACTTCCATGGCAAGACCCCTGATCGCTAAGAAGCTGGTTGAGATCGCACGTAAAGAAGGCGCTACCGCTATCTGCCACGGTGCAACCGGTAAAGGTAATGACCAGATCCGTTTCGAGCTGGGTATCAAAGCACTGGCTCCTGACCTGAAGATCATCGCACCATGGAGACATGACAAATGGAACATGGATTCCCGTGAGTCCGAGATCGAATACTGTAAAGCACATGGTATCGATCTGCCCTTCTCCGCTGATACCTCTTACAGCCGCGACCGCAACATCTGGCACATCAGCCATGAAGGTCTTGAGCTGGAGGATCCTGCCAATGAGCCCAACTTTGATCACCTGTTGGTGCTGAGCACCACCCCTGAGAAGGCTCCCGATGAAGGTGAATACGTAACCATGACCTTTGAAAAGGGTGTTCCCACATCCGTAAACGGTGAACATATGAAAGTATCTGACATCATTACCAAGCTCAATGAACTGGGTGGCAAGCACGGTATCGGCATCATCGATATCGTAGAGAACCGTGTGGTAGGCATGAAGTCCCGCGGCGTATACGAAACCCCCGGCGGAACCATCCTGATGGAAGCTCATCAGCAGTTGGAAGAACTGATCCTGGATCGTGACACCTACGCTATGAAGAAAGAAATGGGCAGCCGTTTTGCAAGTCTGGTATACGAAGGCAAATGGTTCACCCCTCTTCGCGAGGCTGAACAGGCATTTATCGAGAAGACGCAGGAATACGTGACCGGTGAGGTAAAGTTTAAACTTTACAAGGGCAACATCATCAAAGCCGGCACCACTTCTCCTTACTCTCTCTACAACGAGAACCTTGCCTCCTTCACCACCGGCGACCTGTATAACCATCACGATGCAGAAGGCTTCATCACTCTGTTCGGCTTATCCTGCAAGGTTCGTGCTATGAAGATGCAGGAGAACGGACTTCTGGAGAAATAAACTATGAACACGATAACCGTCATATTACTGATTTATATAGGAATCATCAATCTGGCGGGCTTCATCCTAATGGGTGTAGATAAAAAGAAGGCCATCCGGAATGCCTGGCGCATTCCGGAGGCCCGTCTTTTTTTATATGCACTGTTAGGCGGAAGCCCCGGGTGCATCTTGGGAATGTATGTTTTCCGCCACAAGACTAAACACTGGTACTTTGTGTGGGGGATGCCTGCTATCCTTATCCTTCAGATTGTGGCTGCTTGCTTTTTTCTCATTCGCAATGCCACCCTCTGATTGGTATGTTGTTATTATACCGCCACGATCACTCCTCCATCATTTGCATACATACTGCTGATCCCCGCTGTATCCAAAATAATGGTCTCTTTAAAATCCATCTTAGAAAGGATCAATTCCTTCACCGCCTCCGCCCGTTTGGGTGCATTGCAGTGTGTGATCATTAATCGCTTTTTGGCAGAATCTTTCACCTCTGTTACCACCAGATCAGCCATTTTACTTAGAGCTTTCTTCATGCCAATGGCCTGTCCTCTCTGAATGATAGTCCCCTTGTCAGCTCCCATCACAGGCTTAATACTAAGGGTAGACGCCATCAGAGCCTTAACACGGGTGAGGCGACCGTTTTTACGAAGGGTCTCCAGGTTGTCCAATATGAAGTAGGTGTTCATTTCACTCCGAAAAGCTTCAATCTTCTCCACAATATTTTCGAAAAGCAGCCCTTCCTCCTCCATTTCCATGATCTTCATGGCAATCTGTGCCTCGCCACAGCTGGCAGACTCGGAATCCACCACATGGATCTTCTTATCTGCACATTTTTCCAGAAGCAGATTTTTGCCCAGAATGGCACTGTTATAACTGCCGCTCAAGTGAGAGGACAGTGTAACGCAGTAGACATGATCCACCGGCACGTCATAAGCCTCCATGAAACGCTCCGGGGAAGGGCAGGAAGACTTAGGACACAGTGGGGATGCTGCCACCTTCTCTAAAAATTGTGCCTGATCAAAACTCTCATCGTCCAAAATCTGGTATTCTCCTACTTCCAGTCCCAAGGGAATTCTCTCAAACAGGCCTGTCTGCAATAATTCCTGTGGCAATTCACAACAACTGTCTACTACGATCTTATAACTCATTCTTTTATCTCCATCTCTTTGTTTTTGTCTTACTATCTTACATCGTTTTTATTACTACATATATTAGCACATAGGTGTATACCCGTAAAGGTTATTTTTTACATTTTTTAGAAAATAATGTACATTTTCCCTCTTTTAAGGTATACTTTGTATGGTAGTCTTAAGTTCTGTCAATCGGACTTTCAGCTACACATTACGTCAAGGAGTCTTTCCATGCTCGCACTACACATAACATCCATGAAAGTTTTTATGAACCAGCTTCTTACATCTGATGTATTTGACATCTTTTTGCTGGAAGAGGCTGTGATCACTACCGCTAATACCATCACCATTGACGGTCATCTAAACCGTGATTTTTACTCTGCTGAGGAGCTTACCTCCGGGCAATTGGCTGATTATGAATACACTCCCTGGAGCATGTTAAAAGGGCTGTGTTTCCAGTTGATCAAAGGAAAACACACGCCCCTTTCTTTCAAGTTTGTATTTCATTTAAAGCCGGATATTGCTACCAAGCTGCTGACAAGGGAGAGTTGTTCGGTGGACAGTTCTCAGATCAAAGCACTTGTGCTGACAGTACGCTATGATGGCACGAAATCCCAACTGACTACCGGCTGTGCTTACCGGACCTTTGTTATGTCTAAAGAACCGGAACAGATCTGGGACAAGACACTGAGCCGATATTTGGCAGACAAAGAAATTCCCTACGAGACACTGTAAGTCACTCCTGTGCCTGTTTCTCTAATAGCTCCCACGCCGGATTCTGTGCATCATTATGATACTCTATCGGCAGTGCTTCTTTTATCCTTGCATAATAATCATTTCTAAGCATATAGGCACTGAATTGGTATCTGTCCTTGACATCCTGCTGCTTTTGCTTTAAATACAGCTCCTGTTCCTCTGCCGTATAAGAATCTTCTTTCCATATGGTCTGTTTGGCTTTTTTATTGCAGATCACATGTTCTGACACAAAGCTTCTGTCATTGAAGATCACCATACCCTCTTCCTCAGAGAAAATATCGCGGCCCGCATAAAGCCTGGAATCATAAGCAAAACCAAACAGATTCAGAAGTGTGGGCAAGATATCTATGGAAGAGCACACTTTATCAATCACCTGTGGATTCTCCTCCAGCTTCACATTCCAAAGGATCAGATTATTCCGGTACATATCCATATTGTCGGTAAAGGTCATTCCCGCCAATTCTTCATATTGGCTTTGCTCCATCCCATAAGGATAATGGTCTGCACTCAGACAGATAACCGTATTTTCAAGCTTTCCTGCCGCCGTGAGCTCCTCAATCAGATATTCCAGCGCCTTATCCAACTCTATGTGGCAGGCAATATAGGCTTTGGCATTTTCCGACATGTCCAATCCACTCACCGCTTCCCGATTTTTAGATGCCATGGAATTTCCGCGGAAATTATAATTCATATGACCTGAAACGGTCATATAATACACATGAAACTGATCCCAACCCAAGTACTCCGATACGGTTCCCTGTACCATCTCCAGATCCGACGCCGGCCATCTGCCGGGATTTTCCATAGGGAAAATAAATTGTCCCCACTGGTTCGGATCCAATTTCCCCAGCTTTGAGGCTTTGTAAACATATCCCAGATTATTGTGGGATTTATGCCTGTCGTAATAATCCATGGAATTGTTGTGATAAGCCATACAACCTGCGCCTTGCATTCCAAAGTATCCCGGAAGAGCGAAGGACATATCATTGGACCCGGTTTTTCGCATGCTGAACTGTCCATCCGGTATCATACCTGTTAAGTTCACATATTCACCGTCACTGGTACTGGTCTGCCAAAGAGGCACGTAGTAATTGGTAAAATCAAATCCTGCGTGTACCAAACGATATAAGGTAGGCGTCAGATCCTCTCTGACTGCATAGGGAGAAAACCCTTCCGCCGTCAGAAAGATCAGGTTGTGCCCTTCGAAGATACCTGTGTAGGCATTTCTCGTGGTGGGTGTCAAACCTTCTATATATTCTGCCAGCCACGTGGTCTCCTTGCCAGCCGCAGCAGCTCTTAACATCTCAAAATCAATGGGTAACTGATTTGGGGAGGTATCCGGCTGCTTCTCTACATCGCCTTCTGTTTCCCCGGTCACATCGTCCGGTTCCTCTTCTGTAGGAATTTCTTCGCTGGCGATACTTTCACCTTGATTGTCTGTCTCGGTACTTTCAACTATCCGGTCATCATCACCTGTACCATCACCACTTTCTTCCTTACCGGCCAACTCTGTATCTTCCTTCTCAAACACTCTGACCAGAAGCTCTACGCCTTGCTCTCCAAGATTCGCCAGATTCCGGGCCGTATCCCTCTGTATCGTGGCAAGTACACCCATTTCACTGATCACTGTTATGGGATCATAAAATTCACTGTAGCTTTCATAATAATGTGCGTCTTTATTTTTTCCGATCACCATTACCATAACAGCCAGCGCCACACCTGAAACGGTGCATAGCGTCATGCGCAGCCTGCCGATATTACCAAGCTTCGGCAGCTTCCTTTTCTTCCTGCCATACACAAGAAATACTGTTATGAGAGGTAGTGCCAATATGATTAAAAAAGGCATCATATTCAGGATACCATAAAGCGCTTCCCTCCAGTAATTGGTCAATGCATCCTGTCCCCCCCGCACCATAGCTTCCCATAATAGTGGCTGTTTAAAAATCCCCATATATACCATCTGCGCAGCAAACAGTATGTATTCTGCCAGAAGAAACAGCCCAAATACTCTCTTTTTCCACTTGCCCGGGACATTGCCTATCATAAGCGCCTGAAAAGACGCTGCTGTCAAGATCAATACAAAAGCAAAAATAGGGTTGCACGCAGAAAAGCCAAAGCAACCCAAATGATATACCACTTCCATATAAAGCAGAACTCCTGCCAATACACCTAATAACATCATTACATTCACCCTTATCTTCTGCAAAAATTTTCTTTATTTCTTCATCTTCGGATTGAAGATCAGACTTACCAAATATCCAAAGATCAATGCGGCCGAGGTTCCCACTGCCCCTGCCTTAAATCCGCCGGCAAACAGTCCTAGAATGCCCTGTTTATCCACAGCTTCTTTCACTCCCTTCATCAGCACATTTCCGAATCCCAGAAGAGGAACGCTTGCCCCTGCCCCTGCAAACTCCTGAAATGGCTCATACCAGCCTAACAAACTTATCACAGCTCCTGTCACGACCAAAAGCACCATCACCCGGCCGGGCATCATTTTCGTCTTATCTAATAAGATCTGCACCAATGCACAGATCAGGCCCCCCACCCAGAATGCATTCAGATAATCCATACTATGGCTCCTTTCACAGTCACATATAATAACCATAGTATCCACTAATTCTGTTTTAAATATGCATATTATTCAGCTTTTCAAGCACATTTTTCTTTCATCAAGCGGCTTTTTGCCCTTTCCTCCCGCTGCCAAACAACTCTCCCGGCAGCTGTACCAGAATCACTGCTGCAAACACGATCACGCAGCCTGCAATCTGCCTGCCTGTCAACGTCTGGTCGTCTTTCAGAAAACCAATCTCAAATGCGATCCAACCGGACACAGTAGCCACCACCGATTCCAGACTTAAGATCAGGGCTGCCACCGTAGGATTCACACCCTTCTGCCCAACGATCTGAAGGGTGTATGCCACACCACAGCTCAGTACACCTGCATATAATAGTGCACCCATTCCGCTGTTTAACTGCTGCCACGTAGGCTCACCCCAAATCAGTGCACCGATGGTACACACCACACCGCACACCAGAAACTGTATGCATGACACAATAGCACCATCTGTCTCTTCCCCATAGTGATCAATGACAATAATATGCACTGCAAACACAATAGCACACAAAAATACCATAATATCGCCACTTCCAAGCACCAGGCTCTCTTGCATGCAAAGAAGGTACATGCCCACAGCGGCCATGCCTGCTGCCACCCACACAATACCTGGCACCTTTTTCTTCAGGAATACACCTGCCATTGGCACAAAAATAATGTAAAGTGTGGTGATAAATCCTGCCTTCCCCACAGTGGTATATTTGATCCCAAACTGCTGTAAGGTGGTGGCTGTGGTCAGCGCTAAACCACACCACAGACCCGCCTCCAGGTTTTTCTTCCAATTAATAGACCGAGCCTTTTCTCCGGTCAGTTTTCCTGTTACCAGAAGATACACCAAAAGTGACAATGCTCCGATCAATGAGCGTACTCCGTTAAACGTAAACGGATGCATATACTCCATGCCTTTACTCTGGGAGACAAACGCCATTCCCCAGATGCAGGCTGTCAAAAACAATAGAAATGAATTGAATCTGCGCCTCATTTCTTACTCTTCTCCCAGATAAGCGATTACTTCCACTTCACACAGTACGTTCTTGGGCAAAGTCTTCACAGCCACACAGCTTCTGGCAGGCTTCTGCGTAAAATACTCTGCATACACCTGATTGAATGCAGTAAAATCAGCCATATCAGCCAGGAAACAAGTGGTTTTTACCACCTTCGTATAATCGCAGCCGGCTGCCTCTAACAGTGCGCCGATATTCTTCATCACCTGTGTCGCTTGGCTCACAATATCAGTTCCCTCAATCTCTCCGGTAGCCGGATCAATGGGTATCTGACCTGATGCAAAAAACATCTTGTCTACAATAATTCCCTGTGAATAAGGCCCTATGGCGGCCGGTGCTTTATTTGTTGCAATTTTCTTCATTGTAATGTTGTTCCTCTTCTTTCTTTCACGATTATTTGGTCATATCCACTTCCGGTTCCTCAAATCGAACCGTTACATAGAACCCTCTTGCATTCTCCACAATATTCGTTACCACCCCTTCCGTGGACTTTAGTCTGTAACGAAAGGGAATATTGGCCGACATCGCAAGAGAGGGGTCAATAATGTAATAATAATTACTGGGAAGCAAACCTTCTGTAATAGTCACCTTCTGTCCTACCGTAAGAAGTCCCTGCCTCTCCATCTTAAATTCCATGCTGCGCATGACATCACTTCCTACTATTCCTACTATGTACTAGCCGACGTCCAAGTTTTTCTTTGCGCCGGCAACTGTTTCTATTATACTATTTGATGCTTTTTTTTACAAGTCTTATTTGATACTCTCAAGCACAAGCCCATGGGCAATCCCCGGCACGCTCTGCCCCTCATTAAAACTGGTCTTGCTCAACAATGCGCCGGTAGGCAGAAACAGTACCTTCTTCCATTTTTTCTCCTCCAACTGTTTCAAAATATATGCTGACAGGGTCACTGCGCTGCACCCGCACCCGCTGCCACCTGCGTGGGTGTCCTGAGTCTTAGCATCATAAATCTCAACACCACAGTCCATGTGTATGGAAGCTATATCATAGCCTTTCTCACGCATCAGATCCAATAATACTGTCTGCCCCACGCTTCCCAGGTCACCGGTGATGATTTTGTCAAACACATCCGGCCCGCACTGAAAATCCTTAAAATGCTGTTCAATGGTATCTGCCGCCGCCGGCGCCATACACGCCCCCATGTTCATAGAATCTTTCAGACCATAGTCCATGATCTTACCGGTGGTAATACCGGTAATACATGCTCTCGGTGTATTGCCCGGATCCTTATCCACCACAAATGCCCCGCTGCCGGTTACTGTCCAGCTGGCAGAAAGGGGCCTCTGATTACCATATTCCAGCGGAAAACGAAATTCCTTCTCCGCACTGGCAAAATGACTGGAGGTCACACACACTACTCTGTCCGCGTAACCGCCGGCGATAGTCATGGCTCCCAACGACAGCGACTCACCACAAGTGGAACAGGCTCCGTACACCCCAAACATGGGAATTTCAAAAGAAGATACACCAAAAGATGTGGCAATGGACTGCCCCAACAGATCTCCCGCAAAAAGATAGCGCACATCATTAGGTTTCAGATTCGCCTTATTTAATGCCAAATATACTGCATCCTTCTGCAGACTACTCTCCGCCTCCTCCCAGGTCTTGGCACCGAACATATCATCCTCGCCCACCATATCAAAAAGATCCTTCAAAGGTCCCTGTCCTTCCTTGGTTCCCACGATACTGGCACTGTTTATAATATATACCGGCTCTCCAAAACGGATACTGGCTTTTCCTACTTGCTGATTCATCCCTTGCTCTCCTTTTCAAATATTTTTTTTTAGCATCCCCCTTGAAAAGAAAAATTATGCAACGAATTGTCTGAAAAACAAAAGCCTCGCCCTTCCGGCTGTCACATCGGACAGCAACGGATGGCAAGACCTCTATTATATTTATTCACTTGGTTCTTCCACTACATAAATATAACTTGTCACCACATAAAGTACTTTCCCGTCATATTCCACTCTTGACCAGCCTGACGCATCATCATATCCGGTTCTGTGGATATTCTCACCATAGGGCAGAAGATAGTATACTGTATCATCTCCCTGATTGGTACTGGGCTCCAAACGAAGATTTACCTCCATCTTGGGCGAAACCCTATCGTCACATGGTGTAAAAGTTATGATCCTGCCGGCAGCGGTGGTGACCGTATTGGCATCGGCAGCATTCCGGCCGGAAGCATCCGGCTTTACTGTCAGATCTGAGGTGAGCAACCTTCCGGAAGCATAGACAACAGCACCCTTATACTCCAATCTGGACCAGCCTGTGGTCTCATTGATACCGGTTCGCTTGGCAGTCTCTCCATTCTTAAGCTGTGCCACGATAGTATCCTCACTGATGGTGCTGGGTTCAGAACGCAAATTGGTCACATCCTTGGCAGTCACAATCTCTTCTACATCCCGGAAAGTCATAGTGATGCCTTGGCTCTGGTCAGGAACCCGATCCTCACTTTTTGAACTTGCAGTCACTTCACTGTCACCAGTCACTTCAGAACTTATAGTTTCTTTGCTGCCGCCCTCTGCTTCAGAACTTACAGAACCTGCGGTTTCTTCGCTATCACCCGGTTTGGTGGATACCGTGGCCTCTTCCTCCCTTTGTGCAGACAATGTCTCACGAGTAGCTTTCCCGGGAATCGCCTGATTCACCAGCGTATCTGCCACCATGGTAACATTCTGACCGGAAGGCCCTGCCGGCTTCTTCTGGTGTAACAACTGCCAAAGCAGTACACACAATACGATAATGACCACTACCAGCACTGCCCCGCCTATAACCATAGGCAGACTGACTGTGCTCTCTTCTTCATTCAGATAACCGTAATCCTCTTCCTCAGCTTTTTTATATGTTTTCATAAAGCTCCTTATGGTCTATGCCTCATACTTAGCCGCCTGAGACGAGATCAGCTCCATATCCTCAAAATAATTGATCCTCATGGCACTCTTCACCTCAGAAAGTGTCTGAGCAGCCTCTTCTCTGGCCACCTCACTGCCCTTCTTTAGCACCTCATAAACCGCAGGAATATCCTTCTCCAGTTCCTTACGGCGGTTACGGATGGGTTCCAATGTCTCCTGCATTACATTATTCAGGAACTTCTTCACCTTCACATCCCCTAAGCCACCTCTGGTATAATGCCCTTTCAGTTCGTCCAGATTGGCATAATCAGGCAGATATCTCTCAAAATGCTCCTCCTTACAGAAAGCATCCAGATACGTAAACACCGTATTTCCTTCCAAATGTCCGGGATCGCTGACCAAAAGATGCAGCGGATCGGTGTACATACTCATGATCTTGGTGCGCACCTCATCTGCTGTGTCTGCCAGATAGATACAGTTCCCCAGGGACTTACTCATCTTAGCCTTACCATCGATACCCGGCAGTCTCTGACAAGCCTCGTTCTCAGGAAGCAGGGCCTTTGGCTCCACCAAAACCGGTGCATAGACACTATTAAACTTATGCACGATCTCTCTGGTCTGCTCGATCATGGGCAGCTGGTCTCCCCCAACCGGCACAGTGGTAGCTTTAAAAGCAGTGATATCAGCCGCCTGACTGATAGGATATGTGAAGAAGCCCACCGGAATGCTGGCCTCAAAATTACGCATCTGAATCTCACTCTTTACAGTAGGATTCCTCTGCAGTCTGGCCACAGTCACCAGATCCATGTAATAAAAAGTCAGCTCACACAGCTCAGAAATCTGAGACTGGATAAATAAAGTGGACTTAGCAGGATCCAGCCCACAGGACATATAATCCAGAGCCACCTCAATAATATTCTGACGCACCTTCTCCGGATTCTCAATATTATCCGTCAGTGCCTGCGCATCCGCGATCATAATAAAAGTCTTCTTATATTCACCGGAATTCTGCAGCTCCACACGTCTGCGAAGACTTCCCACATAGTGGCCTACATGCAGCCTGCCTGTGGGTCTGTCACCGGTTAAAATAATCTTGTCCATTTCTTTTTCCTCCCAAAGAATGTTCTCTCTTTCTTATCATACCATTTTTTTGAAATATAGCAAATACTTTTTATTAAATCATTATAAAAAAACTAACATTTCATTGCAGTTCTTACATTTTTGTACTAAAATAGATACAGAATAAATACAAATTTTATGAAAGCGAGGAATATATGCGAAACATTATAAGTTTAAACGACAACTGGTACTTTACCAAAGAAAGCATCGGCACACCTGCTGCCCTGACCACTGACATTCTGGCTGCATGGGACAAGGTGTCTCTTCCTCACACCTGGAACGGTGTGGACGGCCAGGATGGCAAGGGTGATTACTTTAAAGGGGCCTGCTGGTATGCCAAATATTTCTCCACTCCCAAGGAAGTGGACGGCACCCGCATCTTCGTGGAAGTGCTGGCAGCAGCCATGTCCGGCAGAGTCTATGTAAACGGCAAAGAGGTGGGTTATCATGAGGGCGGCTACTCTTCCTTTGCACTGGACATCACAGATGTGGTAACTGACAGCGTCAACCTACTTGTGATCTGTGTGGACAACACCGATAGGACTCACATTTATCCTCAGATGGCTGACTTCACCTTCTACGGTGGCCTCTACCGCGGCGTGAACCTGATCACCGTACCTGCCACACACTTTGACCTGGAATACTACGGTACACCCGGTCTTTCCATCACCGCCACTCCCCAGAGCGAAGGCGCAGTGATCAAGCTGCAAAGTTTTATCAAGAACGGGGATGAGAATTATACGGTAAAATACGATATCACCGACGAATACGGCGATACCGTAGCAGAAATCTGGCGTCCCTCTACCAATCCCGATGTGGAGATGACCTTGCCCGAAGCCCATCTGTGGCAGGGTGTGGAGGATCCTTACCTGTATACCTGTACTGCCACTTTGGTACGCCGCAATGAGACCGTGGACGAGGTAAGCAGCCGTTTCGGCATCCGCTCCTTCCACGTAGATCCAGAGAAAGGATTTTTCTTAAATGGCAAACCCATGATGCTTCGCGGTGTGTCCCGTCATCAGGACAGACTGTACCAGGGTAACGCTCTGACACGCTCTGAGCATTACGAAGATGCTCACCTGATCTACGAATTGGGCGCCAACACCGTCCGCCTGGCACACTACCAGCACAGTCAGGATTTCTATGATGCCTGTGACGAGTACGGTTTTATCGTCTGGGCAGAGATTCCTTATATCAGCAACCAGAGCGACGATCCCCTGGCACATGAAAACTGCCGCGAACAGATGAAAGACCTGATTTATCAGAACTACAACCACCCTTCCATCTGCTTCTGGGGCCTGTCCAATGAGATTACCATCTCCGGTGAAAAGCCCGGTCTGGTAGAGAATCACAAGGACTTGAATGAACTGGTAAAGAGCATCGACCCTACCCGCCTGACCACCATCGCCCATGTAAGTATGCTGCCCATTGACAGCTCCCTCCACGGCATCACCGATGTGGAAAGCTACAACCACTACTTCGGCTGGTACGGCGGTACTTATGACAATAACGAAAAATGGCTGGATCACTTCCACACCACCTACCCTAACATCTGCATCGGCCTGTCCGAATACGGTGCAGAAGGCATCATCACCTATCAGCCGGACGAGCCCAAATGCCGCGACTATTCCGAAGCCTATCAGGCAGAATATCACGAGCACATGGTCAAGATCCTCATGGAGCGCCCTTATATCTGGAGCACCCATGTATGGAACATGTTCGACTTTGGCTGTGCTGCAAGAGATGAAGGCGGCGTAGCAGGACGTAACAACAAGGGTCTGGTTACCATTGACCGCAAGATCAAGAAAGATGCCTACTTTATCTACAAAGCATATTGGAGCGAGGATCCCTTCGTGTATATCACCGGCAGACGCTACGCCCAGAGAGTAGGCGATACCACTACCATCAAGGTATATTCCAACCAGCCTACCATCTCTCTCTACGCAGACGGCAAGCTGCTTCAGACATTGAACGGTGACAAGATCTTCGTGTTTGAGAATGTGCCTCTGAAGGATGGTTTTACTTCTATTACCGCGAAAGCACCTGTAAACGCTGACGATGAGGCTCAGGAATATATCCCTGCTGATACCGTGGTATTTGAAAAGGTTGCCGAGAAACCGGCTATCTACACCCTGGCTGAAGAGACCGATGACGATTCCCAAGGTGCTGCCAACTGGTTTGACCAGGCTGCTGCCGAGGCTGCCAATGCACCTGCCGAAATGCAGTTCCCTGAGGGCTACTTCTCTATACGCGATAAGATCAAGGACATCATCAAGAATGAAGAAGCGTATGAAGTACTGGCCATTGCTCTGCAATCCATGTCCGGAATGAAACTGAAAAAAGGCATGCTTATGATGGTGGGTGACAAGACCCTGGAAGGACTGGCATCCATGGCTGCGGGTATGGGCGGCGATAAGGCTAAAAACATTCCGGCCAACGCAATGCACATCATTAATGCACAGTTGAATAAGATCAAAAAATAATAGTAAACAAAATTTTGCCAGGGTCTGCGATCATTACAGACTCTGGCAAATCTATTACTCTCTTATTTTACAGCTTTAATCTTCATTGTAAGTCCAATTCTCTTCTTGGCCACATCCACATCAAGAACCTGGACTTCCACGATATCGCCCACACTCACAGCCTCCAGCGGATGTTTGATATACCGGTCTGTGATCTGGGAAATGTGAACCAGGCCGTCCTGATGGACACCGATGTCTACAAACACGCCAAAGTCAATGACATTGCGCACAGTACCCTTAAGGATCATACCCGGCTTTAAGTCCTTCATATCCAGTACGTCACTGCGAAGGATGGGCTTGGGCATATCATCTCTGGGGTCTCTTGCGGGCTTTTCCAGCTCCTTCAGGATGTCAGTAAGGGTGATCTCACCGATGCCAAGCTCTAGTGCAAGCTTTGTTTTATCAGCGATTCTCTTTTCCAGATTACCTTCCGTGCGGACTGTCTGGCTGCCTGCCGGCTGTTGCTTTGCAGATGCCTCATTTCCGGTCTTTCCGACAGAGTTGTTATCCTCCACTACAATGCCACCCATAGCTGCTGCCAAAGCTTTCCCCATGGCGGTATTGGTATTGCGTACCTGAATGGTCTTCTGAGCAGGCTTTTTCTTTGAGGCCTGAACAGGAGCCGCCTCTTTCACAGCCACTGTCTTCTTTTGATTTTTCCACCCTTCCTTGATATCTTCCATGGTAATTCCCAATTTGTCCAAAAGCTTCATGGCTGCATCGTAACTTTCCGGATGTACACTGGTGGCATCCAGAGGATTCTCACCGTCTAAGATGCGCATGAAACCTGCACACTGTTCATATGCCTTAGGGCCTAACTTGGCTACCTTGAGAAGCTGTTTACGGTTGGTAAATCTGCCGTTGTTCTCACGGTAATCTACGATATTTTTGGCAATGGTCTTGTTGATTCCGGAGATGTATTCTAACAGGGAAGCGGATGCGGTGTTTAAGTCTACACCCACCTTGTTTACGCTATCTTCCACCACACCATTTAAGGCTTCACTGAGCTTCTTCTGGTTCATATCGTGCTGATACTGACCTACACCGATGGACTTGGGATCAATCTTTACCAGCTCTGCCAACGGATCCTGAAGTCTGCGGGCGATAGATGCTGCACTTCTCTGTCCCACGTCAAACTGGGGGAATTCTTCGGTGGCCAGTTTACTTGCAGAATACACAGAAGCTCCGGCTTCATTGACGATCACGTATTGTACCGGTCTGTCCAGCTCTTTTAACAGGTCTACGATCACCTGCTCGGACTCTCTGGACGCAGTACCGTTTCCTACTGAAATCAGGTCCACATGATACTTCTTGATCAGCTTCTTCAGCTCTGCCTTGGACTCTTCCACTTTATTCTGGGGAGCTGTGGGGTAGATCACCTTGGTATCCAGCACTTTACCGGTAGGGTCAACAATTGCGAGCTTACAGCCGGTGCGGAATGCAGGATCCCAACCCAGCACTACTTTGCCGGCGATGGGCGGCTGCAGCAGAAGCTGCTCTAAATTCTTGCCAAACACCTGGATCGCACCATCCTCAGCCTTCTCAGTCATCTCGTTACGGACCTCTCGCTCAATAGCAGGGGCAATCAGTCTGTCATAACTGTCTGCGATCACATCATGAAGCACCGGAGTGGTAATAGGGTTGTCCCGGACAATGACTTTCTTCGCCAGATACTGCAGGATACGCTCCTTTGGTGCATTTACTTTCACTGTGAGAATCTTCTCTGCCTCACCGCG
>JAFYSG010000011.1 GCA_017559435.1 Lachnospiraceae bacterium | reverse complement strand
CGATATTCGCCGGTGGCTGTCGTGTGGAAGATATTGTCAGGGTGGGATGAGGGTGAGGTGGTTTGGGAGGGGGCATGGTAGTGGCGGGATATTTTGACATCTGCAAGGCTGTTAGTGTTACTTAGAGTCCACAAAAGTCTTGTATGGAAATGTTAAAGTGCAAACCGCAACATGTTTGAGGAGCGAAGCGACGAGTTTTGCGGTGCGCACTTTGTTTTACATTTCCATACAAGACTTTTGCGGACTTTTAGTAACACTTACGGTCTTGCAACTGCAAAAAATCCCGCCACTACCATGCCCCCTCCCTAACCATCTCACCCTCATCCCACCCTGACAATATCTTCCTCACGACTCCCCCCCAAGGAACAGGAGGAGCAGAAGATGAGTAATTTTCAGGTGAGAACGGATCTGGCGCTGGAGGCCAGGGAGAGTATCACGGAGGCAGACAGTGAGCTTCGTGGCGTGCGCGTGGAGGAGTATTACAGGGAAGAAGATGACATCCGTGTGACAAAGGTGATGATTGATACGAAGAACGCTGCCAAAGCCATGGGAAAGCCTATAGGGGTCTATGTGACTATGGAGGCCCCGGCCATGGTAGAGCCTGACGATGGTTATCACAGGGAGATTTCGGAATGCCTGGCCAAAGAACTTCAGGATATGATACCTGGCAGTGATACAGAACAGTCCATCCTGGTTGTGGGCCTGGGGAACCGGGAGGTGACAGCAGATGCTTTGGGGCCACAGGTAGTGGACAATCTGTTTATCACAAGACATATGGTAAAGACTTACGGCAAAGCTGCGTACAACAGACAGACTATAAACCTGATCAGCAGCATTGAACCCGGGGTAATGGCCAAGACCGGTATGGAGACCGCAGAGATCATCAAGGGTGTAGTAGGTGAGACCAAACCGGATGTGGTGGTAGTGATCGATGCCCTTGCAGCCCGCAGTACCAGGCGTCTGAACCGGACAGTGCAGATCACCAACACAGGTATCCAGCCTGGTTCCGGCGTGGGAAATCACAGGAATGCATTGACACTGGAAAGCCTCGGGGTGCCTGTGATCGCCATAGGAGTACCCACAGTGGTAGATGCTGCCACCATCGTGGGAGATGCTTTGGAGAAGCTGTTAAGTGGTGACGAGGAATTTGACAGAATGAAATATATGGGGCAGCACCGTTCGGCTTTTTCAGAGCTGAATAATATGTATATGACAGGAAAGGATATTGATGCTGTTATTAAGAGAGTGAGCTACACCGTTTCGGAAGGTATTAATCTTGCATTGGAGCTTCCCGAACAGGAGGGGGAATAGTCCTGTCTGCATCCGCATATATTAAAACAACGTAAATTGTAAGGAAGTATATGAACTTAAAAAACAAAAAACGTTATGTCGGTCCTGCTATTAGTGTGGCAGGACTGGCTTTTCTGATATTGACAATGGGACTTGCAGGAAGAGGCAAAGAGGAAAAAAGCAGTGCTTTTAAAAGTGGACTGAAAAGTGCTTTTGAACAGTACATAGCAAAGGAAGCTACAAATAGAGTATGGAGCGCCTTTATGCCTGTTTTTTCATTTGCCGAAAGTAACGGTTCAGATTCCTTAGAACGTATGGTTTACGGACGGGTAGAAGAGGTGGCGCCATTGTTTTTTGTGACACATGATGTACAAGATACATTGGCTTTGGGGTCAGAAGAAATGTCTTTGGATATGATTTTGAAGGCAGAAGCAAGAGAGGAAAACGAAGCAGGCAATGAAGAGGATCTGAGACAAAATAGCAGTGGAACCACAAAAACCCAGGGACAATCATTGACAGACTTGATGCAGGAGGAAAATCAGGCTGTCAGAGGACAACTTAAGGACGGTGAGAAAGAGTCTTTGAACGGTCAGACACAAAACGGTCAGGGGCAAAATAAACAGGAACAGGATGGAAGTGTGGCCGTAACTACTTTCGTGCCTCATACAACAAAGCTTGCACAGGTAGATATGGCTGCCCTTTCGGATTACGATACATTGCTTAAAACTTTTTACACAGTGGATAAATCTACATCTGCCGGCAAGGAGCTTTTAAATGCAGAGAAAATGGCTTCGGCAGATATGACAGTGTCTAAAGAGGCAGAGGGCCCTCAGATCCTGATTTATCATACACATTCACAGGAAGCCTTTGCAGATTCCGCTGCGGGAGACAGCAGTACCACTATTGTAGGAGTAGGTGAGCGTTTGGCCGGGATCCTGACAGAAACTTACGGCTATCAGGTGCTTCATCACACGGCTGCTTACGATCTTCCGTCCAGAGATGATGCTTACTCTGTGGCACTGCCCGAGATAGAAAAGATACTGGAAGAAAACCCCCAGATACAAGTAGTGATTGATCTTCATAGAGATGCTATGGATGAAAGTACCCGTTTGGTGACGGAGATTGACGGTCGCCCTACTGCCAGATTTATGTTCTTTAATGGTTTGAGCCGTACCAAAAAAACAGGCAATATCTCTTACTTATACAATGAGAATCTGGAAGATAATCTGGCTTTTTCTTTTCAAATGCAGAAAGCTGCGCTGGAATACTACCCAGGCCTTACCAGAAAGGTTTATCTAAAAGCTTATCGCTATAATATGCATCTGCGTCCTAAAAATCTATTGGTAGAATTGGGGGCTCAGAACAATACAGTAGAAGAAGCCATGAACGCCTGTGAACCATTGGCTCATATATTGGATATGGTTCTGTCCGGGCAAGGGTAAATTACCCCTTGCGGGCTTCGCACTTTTCTGTTACAATCATTTCAGACCATAGATCAGACCATATATAGGAAAGGAACGGACAGATGGCAGCTTATGACCAAAGCAAAATTCGTAATTTTTGTATTGTTGCACATATAGACCACGGCAAATCAACCCTTGCCGACAGAATCATAGAGAAGACAGGACTTTTGACCAGCCGTGAGATGCAGGCACAGGTGCTTGATAATATGGAGCTTGAGAGGGAAAGAGGTATTACCATCAAGGCTCAGTCTGTGAGAACAGTGTATAAAGCACGTAATGGTGAAGAATATATTTTTAACCTGATCGATACACCGGGACATGTAGACTTTAATTATGAGGTCAGCAGATCCCTGGCGGCTTGTGACGGTGCTATCCTGGTGGTGGATGCGGCTCAGGGCATTGAGGCGCAGACCCTTGCCAATGTGTATCTGGCACTGGATCATAATTTGGATGTATTTCCGGTGATCAATAAGATCGACCTTCCCAGTGCAGAGCCGGACAGGGTCAAGGAAGAGATAGAGGATGTGATCGGTCTGGAGGCACATGATGCGCCGCTGATCTCAGCCAAGAATGGTATCGGTATTGAAGAGGTGCTGGAGCAGATCGTGGAGAAGATTCCCGCTCCTAAGGGGAATCCGGAGAATCCTTTGCAGGCACTGATTTTTGACTCTATCTATGATTCCTACAAAGGTGTCATCATATTCTGCCGTATCATGGAAGGTACGGTGAAAAAGGGGACTATGATCCGTATGATGGCTACCGGAGCAAAGCAGGAAGTGGTGGAAGTAGGGTATTTTGGTGCCGGGCAATTTATTCCTTGTGAGGAATTAAGTGCCGGTATGGTAGGTTATATCACAGCATCTATCAAAAATGTGAAGGATACGGCAGTAGGTGATACAGTGACGGATGACAGACGTCCCTGTGCAGCTCCCCTGCCCGGTTATAAGAAGGTACAGTCTATGGTATACTGTGGTATGTATCCGGCGGATGGTGCTAAGTATCCTGATTTAAGAGATGCTTTAGAAAAACTACAGTTAAATGATGCTTCTTTAAACTATGAGCCTGAGACCTCGATTGCTCTGGGTTTTGGTTTCCGCTGCGGTTTCTTGGGGCTGTTACATCTGGAGATCATTCAGGAGAGGCTGGAGAGAGAGTATAACCTGGATCTGGTAACTACTGCGCCGGGTGTTATCTATAAGATTTATAAGACCAACGGTGAAGTGATCGAACTGACCAATCCTTCTAATATGCCGGATCCTTCAGAGATTGAATATATGGAAGAACCCATCGTCAGTGCAGAGATCATGGTTACTTCTGAGTTTATCGGTTCTATTATGGAGCTTTGTCAGGAGAGGCGCGGTAAGTATCTGGGAATGGAATATATTGAGGGCTCCAGAGCGTTGTTAAAATATGAGCTTCCTTTAAATGAGATCATTTATGATTTCTTTGATGCCTTGAAGTCCCGTTCCAGAGGGTATGCTTCTTTTGATTATGATCTGAAAGGATATGAGCAGTCTACACTTGTAAAGCTGGACATCCTGATCAACAGGGAAGAAGTGGATGCACTGTCCTTTATCGTGCATGCAGATTCTGCCTATGAAAGAGGACGTAAGATGTGTGAGAAACTCAAGGATGAGATTCCCAGACATTTGTTTGAGATTCCCATTCAGGCGGCTGTGGGCGGCAAGATCATTGCCAGAGAGACAGTTAAGGCTATGCGTAAGGATGTGCTGGCCAAGTGTTATGGCGGTGACATCACCCGTAAGAAGAAGCTCCTGGAGAAACAGAAGGAGGGAAAGAAGCGTATGCGTCAGATCGGTAACGTGGAGATTCCTCAGAAAGCATTTATGAGTGTGTTGAAGTTAGATGACAGGAAATAATTATAAGAAACGGCCGCTGGAGTTATATCTGCATATTCCTTTTTGTGTGAGAAAATGTCATTATTGTGATTTTTTGTCCGGTCCGGCAGATGCTTCTTTGCAGGAACAGTACATGAAGGCACTTCTTGCAGAGCTTTCCGGCAGAAGTGGGGAATGCAGGGAATATCAGGTACAGACTGTTTTTGTGGGAGGCGGTACACCATCTGTGGTGGATGCTGTATGGATGGATCGTATCGTGGAGGAAATTAAAAGATCCTATGATCTGGCAGAAGATGCAGAGATTACCATAGAGATCAATCCGGGAACAGTGGACAGGGACAAGCTTGAAATTTATAAAAGGGCCGGAATCAACAGGCTGAGTATCGGACTGCAGTCGGCGGTTGACGAAGAATTAAGAAGGCTTGGCAGGATTCATACGCCGGAACAGTTTTTGAGGACTTATCAAGAGGCTGCGGGGGCCGGCTTTACAAATATCAATGTAGATGTGATGAGCGCATTGCCGGGGCAGACTCCGGAAAGTTATAGACGCACCTTGGATATGTTAATGGGACTTTGTCCCAGACCTGCGCATATATCGGCTTATAGTCTGATCATAGAGGAAGGAACACCTTTTCATGACCTTTGGGAGCAAGGAAAGCTGGAACTGCCGGATGAGGACAATGACAGGTTGATGTATGCTTTGACAGGAGAGGTTCTTGGGGCCAATGGGTATCATCGGTACGAAATTTCCAACTATGCCTTGGATGGCTATGAATGCCGCCATAACTGCGGTTATTGGCAGCGAAAGGAGTATCTTGGGTTTGGAATCGGTGCTGCTTCCCTTATGAAGGAGTGGCGGTTTCGTAATGGTCAGGATATCCGGAAGTATGTGGATAGTCCCCTTTTCCAGCGGGAAGAATTAAAACAGCTGTCTTTGGAGGAAAGAATGGAAGAGTTTCTGTTTCTGGGACTTCGGATGACCAAAGGTGTGTCATGTGAAGCGTTTTTAAAAGCGTTTGGACAAAGGATTACGGATGTCTATGGAGAAGTGATTCAAAGAAACATGAGGGACGGTCTTCTGGCTTTCAAAGAAGGTTCCTACCATCTGACAGACAGAGGCATGGATGTCAGTAATTATGTGATGGCTCAGTTTTTACTGGGGTGAAAATGATTCAGAAAGTTCTTTTTAAGGAAAGGCACTTACGGCAGGATTTCATCATAGACTATTGTTAAGAGAAATCCTACGGAGGTTATTTTGAAAACCTTTCAAAAACCTTTAACCTCAGGAGAAGAAGCAGAGTATGTGAGACTGCTTAGAGAGGGCAGCGAGGAAGAGGCGAGGAAGGCCAAGGCAGTCCTGATCGAGAGGAATCTGCGCCTGGTAGCCCACGTGGCGAAGAAGTACCAGAATGTGGATGAAGACATGGAAGATCTGATTTCCATCGGATGCATCGGACTGATCAAAGCGATAGATTCTTTTGATGCCGGTAAAGGAAGGTTGGCTACTTATGCCTGTCGCTGTATCGATAATGAGCTTTTGATGCTTCTTAGGAGCAAGAAGAAAACCTCCAGGGAAGTGTCGCTTTTTGAACCCATTGGTCAGGATAAAGAAGGAAATGAGATTCACCTGGTGGATGTGATCGAACAGCAGCAGACAGATGTGGTAGAAAGTCTGGAGCTAAGCAATAATATCAAGAAGCTCCAAAAGTTGTTGGATGATTGTCTTTCGCCCCGCGAAAGAGAAATTATCGTATACAGGTACGGTCTGGGTGGCAGACAGGAGATTACCCAGAGTGAAATCGGTGCAAAGCTTGGTATCTCAAGGAGCTATGTATCCCGTATTGAAAAAAAGGCGCTGGGTAAACTCCGGCAATATTTTTAACAAGGTTGGAGGTGGCAGGTGTGCTGCAAGGTCAGTACACTGATGTCGCCTTCCACAATCTGATATTCTAGGAAAGTTATTCATTTATCATTACATTTCCCCGAATTTACAATTGCATATGGAAATTGACATAGAAAGTGACATAAAAAGAGAAAGGAGTTTTTATGATCAGTAGGATTTATTCAGGAGGGCTGTATGGTATTACGGCTTATTTGGTGCAGGTCGAGGTGGATATTTCTACCGGCCTGCCGGGTTTTGGTATGGTAGGATCTCTTGGCGGAGAGGTCAGGGAGGCAAAAGAACGGGTACAGGTGGCTCTTCGCAATGCCGGGTATGAGCTGCCGCCTATGAAGATCACGGTGAATCTGGCGCCGGCTCATATCAGAAAGGAGGGCACTGCTTATGACTTGCCTATTGCAGTAGGAATGCTTGCGGCTATGGGGTATTTTAGCCAGAGTGCCACAGATGGGATTTTATTTGCAGGAGAACTGGGACTGGATGGGGAGATTAAGCCTGTAAGAGGGATTTTGCCTATTGTGCGGGAGGCGGCCAAATGTGGTATCAGGTGCTGCGTTGTGTCCGGCAAGAATGCAGTAGAAGGAGCGGCTGTATCGGAAGTTGATGTCAGAGGGGCGGATCATATCGGGCAGGTGATTCGTTTTCTACAGGAGGATGGGCAATGTCAGGGGAGTATCTTACCTTGTGTGACCTTTGATGAGGAGCGCTTTGGCGTCACACAGGAAAAGGTGCCTGATTTCAGTGATGTCTGCGGACAGGAGGGGGCTGTGAGAGCGGCGGAGATCGCGGCGGCAGGCTTCCATAATTTGTTGATGATCGGACCGCCGGGAGCCGGAAAAAGTATGATCGCCAAGCGGATCCCGGGAATTTTGCCGCCTCTTTCCAGAGAAGAAAGCATGGAGGTGTCCTCTATATACAGTGTGGCAGGGCTTTTAAAGGAGTCTCAGCCCATTGTGAAGATGCGGCCTTTTCAGAGCCCCCATCATACAGTGACCAAGGCAGCATTGACAGGAGGCAGTGGTGTGCCCAGGCCGGGGATAATGTCTCTGGCACACAGAGGAGTGCTTTTTTTGGACGAGCTGCCGGAATTTGCAAGAGTTACACTGGATTGTATGCGTCAACCTTTGGAGGAACATGAGGTGCAGATCGCCAGAGCTTACGGTAATGTGACTTACCCGGCGGATTTTATGCTGGTAGCCGCCATGAATCCCTGTGTCTGTGGGTATTATCCGGACAGAAATCGGTGCCGGTGTAGTGAGTCTTCTATCAGAAAGTACCTTGGAAAGGTGTCAGGACCGGTGCTTGACAGGATCGATCTGTGTGTGGAGATACGGTCGGTGAATATGGCAAGTCTTCGTAAGATAGGGGGAGAAAGTAGTGAGACCATCAGGCATCGGGTGATGGAGGCCAGGAAGATGCAGGAACAGCGGTATCAGGGAACCGGTATACATTTCAATGCGCAAATCCCTTCCGCAGATATGGAGAGGTATTGTTCCCTTGGCAGTACACAGCAGAAAGTTATGGAACATGCTTATGAGACCATGCAGTTAAGTGCCAGGGGATATTACAGAATCTTACGTGTGGCACGTACCATTGCGGATCTTGCGGGAGAGGAGCAGATACAGGAAGAACATTTATTAGAGGCCATTTGTTACAGAACCAATGATAGGATTTACTGGAGCAGCCAGACAGAAGACCGGAACTGAAAATGAGGAGGGAATGGATGAAGAACAACGGTATCAGCATGACAGAAGCGGAAGAAAAGAATGCCTATGCCTACTGGCTAAGCAATCTGTCGGGGGTGGGAGATAAAACCTTGCTACAATTGACTAAGCTACATAAGGATCCCCGGGAGATTTATGGGAGGTGGAAGAATGCAGGCAATCGGGTGCCGACTGAGTATGCGCATTTGTTGACACCAAAGCAGCAACAGACAATAGGCGAGGCTGTCAGTAGTCTTAGAAACTGGGATGTGTTGGCAGAATATGAGAAATTAGGGAAACAGGGTATCCGGTTTCTTACCATGTCTGGTGAGGAGTATCCGGACAGGCTTCGAAATATCCCGGATCCGCCCTTTTGTGTTTATGTGAAGGGAGAGGTGCCAAGGGAAGATGTCTTGTCAGTTGCCATCATTGGAGCCAGGGAATGCTCGGAATATGGACATTTCGTGGGTGGTGAGCTGGGAAAGGTGCTTGGTAAGAATGGTGTACAGGTGATCTGCGGTATGGCCAGAGGTATAGACGGTATCAGCCAGGCAGCTTGTCTGGAGGCAGGAGGCACTTCTTATGGTGTGCTTGGCTGTGGGGTGGATATCTGTTACCCCTCAGGCAATAGAAAGCTTTATGACCGATTGTTAACACAGGGTGGAATCCTGTCTTCGTATCCACCGGGGACATTACCAAAAGCCCGGCTTTTTCCGCCCCGTAACCGTATCGTCAGTGGTTTGGCAGATGTGGTGATCGTGGTGGAAGCCAGACAAAAGAGCGGCACATTGATCACAGTAGATATGGCACTGGAGCAGGGAAGAGAGGTCTATGTGGTGCCGGGAAGGCTGACAGATCGGTTGAGTGATGGCTGCAATAAGCTGATAAAGCAAGGTGCAGGGATTATTTTGTCTCCGGAAGATTTTCTGAGGGAAATGAGCGAATGCTTTCCGGGGAAGGTGCCCGGGATGATGTCGGGGATGACCTTGGCAAAAGTGATGGCTGTAAAACCGGAGTCGGAGGAGCCGGACGGAAAGAAACAGAACGGGGATCTGACCCCAAAAGTCTATGAGGGCATTGATTTTTATCCCAGGTCTGTTGAACAGATCAAAGAGGCTGCAGGAGTAGACATTCCCTATTATCAGATGCAGCAAATTTTGATGAAGCTATGCATAACCGGACAAGTGCGACAAGTTTCCACCGGTTTTTACGAGAAAAATGCATCTGCCACTGGATTTTAGCTGAGTTTTTTGTTATACTCATAACAGTTCAGCCAGAGACGATACAGGGAAGAAAATCGTGCTCGCACGAATTTTCATTCCTGTACCGTCTCTGAGGGAGCACCCTCTTATGAGCAAAAAGTAGCTGCGAAGCAGCGAAGAGCCCCGAAGGGGCGGTTTTGCGAATGGGCGCGGCTGAACGTCACTCGTCGGCAACCCAAATACCCCCTGCCGCATCCCAAAGTCCCTCGCCCACAAAACCATTACACAAAAATTAAGGAGGATTCCCCCCCATGTACAGAACCCAAACAAAACCAATCCAAATCGGTGATAAAGTAATCGGAGCCGGCAATCCAATTTTAATACAATCCATGACCAATACAAAAACAGAAAATGTGGAGGCAACAGTTTCCCAGATCCTAGCGCTGGAGGCAGCCGGCTGCGAGATCATCCGCTGTACGGTACCCACCTTAGAGGCGGCCCGTGCATTAAAAGAGATCAAGAAGCAGATTCATATTCCTCTGGTGGCAGACATTCATTTTGACTATAAAATGGCCATTGCAGCCATGGAAAACGGTGCAGATAAGATCCGCATTAATCCCGGTAATATCGGCAGCACAGAGAAAGTAAAGGCAGTAGTAGATGTGGCCAAGGAACGTAATATTCCCATCCGTGTAGGTGTGAACAGCGGCTCCTTAGAGAAGCATCTGGTGGAGAAATACAGTGGCGTGACGGCCGAAGGTATCGTGGAAAGTGCGTTGGATAAGGTCCGTATCATTGAAGACCTGGGATATGATAATCTGGTCATCAGTATCAAGTCCTCAGATGTGATGATGTGTGTAAAAGCCCACGAACTGCTGGCGGGCAGGACGGTATACCCCCTTCACGTAGGGATAACGGAATCCGGCACCGTGCAGAGCGGCAATATTAAGTCTGCTATTGGCTTGGGAATCATCTTAAATCAGGGAATCGGCGATACCATCCGAGTGTCCCTGACAGGGAATCCGGTGGAGGAGATCAAGTCGGCAAAATTGATTCTTCGGACACTTGGACTTAGAAAAGGCGGCATCGAAGTGGTGTCCTGTCCTACCTGTGGGCGTACCCAGATAGACCTGATCGGACTGGCAGGCAAAGTGGAGAAGCTGGTGGAGGATTATCCGCTGGATATCAAGGTGGCCGTCATGGGCTGTGCCGTAAACGGACCCGGAGAAGCCAAGGAGGCTGATATCGGTATTGCAGGCGGTATCGGGGAAGGATTATTGATCAAGAAAGGTCAGATCGTCAGAAAAGTTCCTGAGGAACAACTTCTGGCAGTCCTTCAGGATGAATTGGATCACTGGCAGGAATAAGCATAGAGAAATAAGAAAAAGAAAGAGGCATTTATGGGCAAACCGTTTTTTGAGGTATTTCCCTCACTTTCGCTGGACAAAAGTATCCATGCTATTATGGAGCAGGCCAGTGTGGAAAAAATCTCTGCCAATAAGAGCAGAGATTTTTTGAGAGTTTATCTGCACAGTAGCAGGCTTATTTTGAAGGATGTGATCTGGTCTGTAGAGGAGCAGATTAAGAAGCAGTTGTTTCCGTATGCAGAAATGACTGTGAAAATATATGAGCGCTTCGAATTGTCGGCACAGTATACACCGAGGAAGCTGATGGACCTGTATTATGACAGTATTTTGGCTGAGCTAAGGGAATACAGCCATGTGGAATATAATGCGTTTCGTACGGCAGAGATTACATATCCTACAGATCAGCAAGTGATAGTGACCGTGGAAGATAATGTACTGATTCAAAGCAGGGAAGAAGAACTGAAACGAGTACTGGAAAAAGTATTGGTAGAGCGCTGCGGCTTCCCGGTGAGTATCCGGGTGGAATATCGAAAAGTGCAGGAAGGAAAATCTGGCGAAGAGGATGAGTTAAAGATTCAACTGCAAGTGGCGGAAATCAGAAAAAGAGTGTTTGGTGACAACGGCAATAGTGGCGAGGATATTGCCGGGCAGGATGGTAGTGTGCCCGCTACAACTAAGGGCAGTGGAAGTGTTTCCAATAGTCAGAAAGCCGACAATGAAGGAAAGTCAGGCTCTGAGAATGGTAAAGGAGCAGGTGGCGGTAAAGGTTCACCCTTGAAAAATGGATTTCAGGGGAACTCTGAATTTAAGAAGGGCGAATTTCACAAAGGTGACAATAAGGAAGTCTTCAAAAGAGGTGAGCGCAGCGGAGACAATCGCGGCAGCGTGAAGCGTTCGGACAACCCTGATGTACTATACGGCAGAGATTTCGATGATGAGGCCATGAAAATCGAGGATATCATCGGTGAAATGGGCGAGGTAGTCATCCGCGGTAAGATTTTGAATCTGGATAAGAGGGAACTCAAGAATGAAAAAACTATCATCATGTTTGATGTAACCGATTTTACTGATACCATGACTGTGAAGATGTTTGCCAGAAATGACCAGGTGGCAGAGATCCTTGCCGGAATCAAGGAGGGTGTTTTTATCAAACTGAAAGGCATCAGCATGGTAGATAAATTTGACCACGAGCTGACCATCGGTTCTATCGCCGGCGTTAAGAAGATTCCTGATTTTACCGTTAGCAGAAAAGATACCGCTCCCCATAAGAGGGTGGAGCTTCATTGTCATACCAAAATGAGTGATATGGATGGTGTGTCGGAAGCTAAGGATATCGTGAAACGGGCGTATAAGTGGGGACACAGAGCCATCGCCATTACAGATCACGGTGCTGTCCAGAGCTTTACGGATGCCAACCATGTGTGGGATGATCTGTGGAAAGAAGAGAAGAATAAGCGAAAAGATGCCGGAGATGAGACTCCGGATAAGCAGGACTTTTTTAAGATTTTATACGGGGTGGAGGCTTATCTGGTAGACGACTTAAAGGAGACAGTCACAGGGGATAAGGGACAGGATCTGGATGCGGACTTTGTGGTCTTTGATATTGAAACCACCGGTTTTTCTCCGGTAAATAACAGGATCATAGAAATCGGAGCAGTGAAGGTATCCGGCGGGCAGATTGTGGACCGGTATTCTGCCTTTGTAAATCCTGACGTACCGATTCCCTTTGAAATTGAGAAGCTTACGGGGATCAATGATGAGATGGTCATGGATGCACCCATGATCGATGTGATCCTGCCTCAATTTCTTTCTTTTTGTGAAGGGTGCGTGCTGGTGGCCCATAATGCAAGCTTTGATATGAGCTTTATCATCGAGAATGCCAGAAGGCAGGGGCTTTCCACGGAATATACATACGTGGATACGGTGGCCATTGCCAGAGTGCTTTTGCCCAATCAGGCAAGGCATACGTTGGATGCAGTGGCCAAGACTTTGAATATCTCGTTGGAGAATCATCATCGTGCGGTGGATGATGCGGAGGCGACAGCGCATATTTTTGTGAAATTTATTCCTATGTTACGTGAGCAGGGGGCAGATACCCTGGAAAAGGTCAATGAACTGGGGGCATCCAGCGTGGAGGCTGTCAGGAAGCTTCGCAGTCATCATGTGATCTTGCTGGCAAAGAATGATATGGGGAGAATCAATCTGTATCGGTTGGTATCCATGTCTCATTTAACCTATTTTAATAAGCAACCTAAGATTCCTAAAAGTATGATCTTGAAATATCGGGAAGGGCTGATCATAGGCAGTGCCTGTGAAGCGGGAGAGCTGTATCAGGCTTTGTTGGATGAAAAGTCAGACGCTGAGATTGCAAGGATCGTGAATTTCTACGATTATCTGGAGATTCAGCCCAGAGGGAACAATAAATTTATGATCGAGTCTGAGAAAATCCGGCTGGTCAATTCTATGGAGGATATCCTGAAGCTGAACAAGCGGATCGTGGATCTGGGAGAGCAGTTCCACAAGCCGGTTGTGGCTACTTGTGATGTGCATTTTCTGGATCCGGAGGATGAGGTGTACCGCCGGATCATCATGGCGGGAAAAGGCTTTAGTGACGCGGATGATCAGGCACCGCTGTATCTGCACACCACGGAGGAGATGCTGGAGGAATTTGCTTATCTGGGGCCGGAGAAGGCGAAAGAAGTGGTTATTACCAATACGAATATGATCGCAGATATGGTGGAGAACATTGCACCGGTGCGCCCGGACAAAGCGCCCCCGATTATTCCGGACAGTGATAAGACACTGACAGACATTTGTTATAACAGAGCCCACGAAATCTATGGTCCTAATCTGCCCGAGATCGTGGAAAAGAGACTTGAGAAGGAACTGCATTCTATTATCACCAATGGTTTTGCCGTGATGTATATCATTGCCCAGAAGCTGGTGTGGAAGTCTGTGGAGGATGGGTATCTGGTGGGTTCCAGAGGCTCTGTGGGAAGCTCCTTTGTTGCTACCATGGCAGGGATCACAGAGGTAAATCCCTTGGCACCTCATTATTACTGCAGTGACTGCCATTATGTGGATTTTGACAGTGAGCATGTGAAAAAGTATGCAGACCTGGGTGCAGCCGGAATCGATATGCCGGATATGAATTGTCCGGTATGTGGGAAACTCCTGCACAAGGATGGGTTTGACATTCCTTTTGAGACCTTCTTGGGATTCAAAGGAGATAAGGAGCCGGATATTGACTTGAATTTCTCCGGAGAATATCAGTCAAAGGCCCACAAATATACGGAAGTTATCTTTGGGGCAGGACAGACTTTCCGTGCAGGTACTATCGGTACTTTGGCGGACAAGACCGCCTTTGGCTTTGTGAAAAATTATTATGAAGAGCGGGGAAAACATAAGAGAGGATGCGAGATTGCCAGACTGTCCTTAGGATGTACCGGCGTCAGAAGAAGTACCGGACAGCATCCCGGGGGTATCATTGTATTGCCTCTGGGGCAGGATATCAATTCCTTTACCCCTGTGCAGCATCCGGCAAATGATATGACCACGGATACCATTACCACACACTTTGATTATCACTCCATCGACCACAATCTGTTGAAGCTGGATATTCTGGGGCACGATGATCCTACCATGATCCGTATGCTCCAGGATTTGACCGGCGTGGATCCGGTAACCATTCCTTTGGATGATAAAAAGGTTATGTCCCTGTTTCAGAATACGGAGGCATTGGGGGTTATGCCGGAGCAGATTGGTGGCACGAAGCTGGGGGCTCTGGGAATTCCTGAGTTTGGTACGGACTTTGCCATGCAGATGGTAATCGATGTAAAACCTCAGAGCTTTTCGGACTTGGTCCGTATCGCAGGACTTTCCCATGGTACGGATGTATGGCTTGGCAATGCCCAGACATTGATCCAGGAAGGAAAGGCCACTATTTCCACCGCCATCTGTACCCGTGACGATATCATGACTTATTTGATCCGTATGGGTGTGGAGGCAGATGCCTCCTTTAAGATCATGGAGGCTGTGCGAAAGGGTGTGGTGGCAAAAGGTAAGAGTGATAAGTGGCCTGAGTGGAAGGCAGATATGTTGGCTCATAATGTGCCGGAATGGTATGTCTGGTCTTGTGAAAAGATTAAGTATATGTTTCCCAAGGCTCACGCGGTGGCCTATGTAATGATGGCCTGGAGAATTGCATATTGCAAGATTTATTATCCCTTGGCATATTATGCGGCATTCTTCAGCATTCGTGCAAAAGCCTTCTCTTATGAATTGATGTGCCAGGGTCAGAAGCACCTAGAAAGTATCATGGCTGATTATAAAAAGCGTTCGGATACTTTGTCCAACAAAGAAAAAGAAGCTTATGGTGATATGAGGATCGTTCAGGAAATGTATGCCAGAGGCTTTGAATTCCTGCCTATTGATATTTTCAGAGCACACGCAAGGAATTTTCAGGTCATTGACGGTAAGATCATGCCCTCATTAAGCAGCATTGAAGGTATGGGTGAGAAGGCTGCGGACCAGGTAGTAGAGGCGGCCAAGAATGGGCCGTTCTTATCCAAGGATGATTTCAGGGAGAGAACTAAGGTATCCAAGACGGTTGTAGATCTGATGGGGCAGTTGGGGCTGTTGGGAAATCTACCGGAGTCTAATCAGATTAGTTTGTTTGATTTTGTGTATCATGAATAAATCAGAGCCTAAAAAGCTGCCACATACCTTACGTTGGTGTGGTGGCTTTTTATTACAAAGTTTTGATATCCAGCCTGATCTTATCGGCAATCCGCGCTATGAATTCTCTGTTGGTCAGTTTATATCTGCCGGATTTGCAGGAGTGGCCGAATATCTCTTCAAAATGATCATCATTGCATTGGTCCAAACAGGTTTCTATGGCACTGCGGATATCCCGCTTTACATTCAGCTCTGTTGTCCGGAATTGTTTTGCAATTGTTGGATAGAGCAGCTTGGAAGTATTGGCTGCGGATTCCTCGTCTCGTATACACAATAGAATGGCGCTGCGAAGGTAATAGTAGCCTTTTAGGTGAGCTGGTATGGTTAAACAAAACATTACTTTTGTGATATAACGTTCTAATAAAGAGTCTGAAATGTTTGAAATTTCCATATATTGCCCCTTTCGTGAGTGTTGCTTTTTTGCGCGGAGGTTATGTTTAGTGTAGCATATTAACTGAAAAAATTAAAGTGATTTTGTGTATATTACTTGTTGGTGATACAAAAATTATTACTTTTATCAACCGCGCTGAACAATAACAAATGCCGGTATCCTGATAGATTGTAACTAGATTAATGATCCTCTTACAAATATTTTTCAAATTTTTCAAAAAAAAGCTTGCAATTTTCTTCAAAATGTATTATTATATGCAAGTACCACGCGAGTGGCTTACAAATGGCTGATTGGTCAAGCGGTCAAGACGCCGCCCTCTCACGGCGGAAACAGGGGTTCGATTCCCCTATCAGCTGTTTTGAAAAAGTTCTTCAAATTTTTTCAATATTTTATGTAATGTATGTATTGCTGATGCAATGCAAGTATGGCTGATTGGTCAAGCGGTCAAGACGCCGCCCTCTCACGGCGGAAACAGGGGTTCGATTCCCCTATCAGCTGTTGACTATTTTTGAATAGCCCAACCCTATGAAGTCCTTGAAACTGATGATCGGTTTTGGGGATTTTATTTTGTTTTTGTTGAAAAATTAAGCGTAAGGGAGTATAATCAATTTATGTGACATCGAAACGATAGATACTGAAAGGAGAAAGTGTCATGGATTTTTTTAATAAGTTCAGTGAGACGATTACAAATAAGAGCAAGGATGTAGCCAATAAGGCGAAGGAGATTGCTGAAGTTACCAGTCTGACCGGCAAGATTGCCACACAGGAGAATTTGATCGAGAAGTATTATAAAGAAATCGGCCGTTTTGTTTATGAACACAGGGAGGAAGCCTGTGATAATGGTCTGGAAGAGCGATTCAAGCTGGTGGATGCGGCTTATGAAGAAATTGAACGATTGAAGAGTGAAATTCGTAAAATTAAGGGTGTGAAGCTTTGTGAGAGTTGCAAGGCAGAGGTGCCGGCAGAAGCTGCATTTTGCCATAAATGTGGTACTGCTGTGCCGGAAGAAGTGCCTGCGGAGGTTGAGGCTGAGGCAGTACGTGACGTGACTGAGGCTGAAACGGTGGATGAAGAAGCAGTTGAACAAGTGGTTGAGGAGGCTGTGGAAGAGACTGTTTCGTAAAGTGAAGAGGGGGGCGAGTGACGTTCAGCCGTGCCCATTCGCGCACAGCTCTGCTGTGCTAACCGCACCCTTCGGGGCTCTTCGCTGCTTTTTGCGAACAAGTCTTTAGACTTGTTTATTATCGGGCGCTCCCTCAGAGACGATATGGGGATGAAAATTCGTGCGAGCACGATTTTCATCCCCATATCGTCTCTGGCTGAACTGTTTAATAAAAAATAAAAAAAGGACTTGCGCGATAAAATTTTTTAGTGTATAGTGGTTCACGATTACAGTTAGTCGAATCGTCAGTCATAAAGGACAAGGAGACAGTAAATGGCAAAATATTTAGTTATCGTAGAGTCACCTGCCAAGGTGAAAACAATCAAGAAATTTTTGGGGGCTAATTATGAGGTGGCAGCCAGCAACGGACATGTAAGAGATATGCCGAAAAGTCAGTTGGGAATAGATGTAGAGCATGATTATGAGCCGAAGTACATTACCATCAGGGGAAAAGGTGATATCCTGGCAGCCCT
This sequence comes from Lachnospiraceae bacterium, assembly GCA_017559435.1. Taxonomy (GTDB): domain Bacteria; phylum Bacillota; class Clostridia; order Lachnospirales; family Lachnospiraceae; genus Acetatifactor. Next base: position 2,157 of record JAFYSG010000011.1, on the reverse strand, counting down.
TAGGAAAGAGGTTAAGAAAGCAGAGAAAATCTATCTGGCAACTGACCCTGACCGTGAAGGAGAAGCAATTTCCTGGCATTTGATGCATGCACTGAAATTGGAAGATAAGAAGGTATATCGCATCACATTTAATGAGATTACCAAGAATGCAGTGAAAGAAGCTTTGAAGAACGCCCGGGAGATTAATATGGATCTTGTGGATGCCCAGCAGGCGAGACGTGTACTGGATCGTATGGTGGGATATCGGATATCACCCCTACTGTGGGCTAAGGTCAAGAGGGGCTTAAGTGCCGGAAGAGTGCAGTCTGTGGCGCTTCGCATTATTTGTGACAGGGAAGAAGAGATCAATGCCTTTATACCGGAAGAATACTGGTCCTTGGATGTCAATCTAAAGGTGCAGGGTGAGAAGAAGCCTTTGACAGCCAAGTATTATGGAACCGGGGATGGTAAAAAGGCTGTCAGCAGCAAAGAAGAGGCAGATGTGATCATGAAGTCCCTTGAAAAGGCCCATTATCATGTTGCAGAGGTGAAGAAAGGTGAACGGTCCAAGAAAGCCCCCCTTCCTTTTACGACTTCCACATTGCAGCAGGAGGCCAGTAAGGTACTGAATTTCTCTACTTTGAAAACCATGCGTCTTGCGCAGCAATTATATGAGGGTGTGGACATCAAAGGAGAAGGCACGGTTGGTCTGATCACGTACCTGCGTACGGATTCCACCCGTGTATCAGAAGAAGCCGAAGGGATGGCCCGGGAATATATCACTTCTCACTATGGTGAGGAATATGCTGCGGGAACAGGTGTGGAGAAAAAATCCGATAAGAAGATTCAGGATGCCCATGAGGCTATCAGACCTACGGATTTAAGCCGACAGCCTATCGCATTAAAGGAGCAGCTTCCCAGAGACTTATTCCGGCTGTATCAGCTTATCTGGAAACGGTTTATGGCAAGTCGCATGACGCCGGCTCATTATGAGACTACTTCTGTGAAGATCGAGGCAAATGGACATATTTTTACAGTGGCAGCATCCAGATGTGTGTTTGATGGATTTATGAGTGTGTATACTCAAGAGGATGATAAAGAAGAAGAGAATCATCTTTCCGGTCAGTTAAATCAGGAAAGCAAGCTGGAGTTTCTGTCCTTTGATCCAAAGCAGCACTTTACACAGCCTCCTGCCCATTATACGGAGGCTTCCTTGGTGCGTGCTCTGGAGGAACTGGGGATCGGTCGTCCCAGTACCTATGCGCCTACCATCACCACGATCCTGGCTCGCCGTTATGTGGTCAAAGAGAATAAGAATCTATATGTGACCGAGCTTGGTGAAGTGGTGAACAATATGATGAAAGAGGCATTCCCTTCTATCGTGGATGTAAACTTTACGGCTATGATGGAGATCCTCTTAGATGGTGTGGAAGCAGGAGATGTAAAGTGGAAGACTGTGGTGTCCAATTTCTACCCTGATCTGGATGAGGCGGTAAAGAAAGCAGAAAAGGAACTGGAACACGTGACCATTGCCGATGAAGAGTCGGATGAAGATTGTGAACTGTGTGGCAGAAGAATGGTGATCAAGTATGGACCTCACGGACGCTTCCTTGCCTGTCCCGGTTTTCCGGAATGCCGCAATACCAAACCATATTTTGAAAAAATTGGAATAGCCTGTCCTAAGTGTGGAAAAGATATCGTTATGAAAAAGACTAAGAAGGGCAGAAGATACTTTGGTTGTATCGACAACCCTGACTGTGACTTCATGGTATGGCAGAAGCCTTCCGGATCAAACTGCCCCCAGTGTGGCAGTCTGCTTCTGGAAAAAGGCAATAAGCAGGTATGCATGGACGAACAGTGTGGTTATGTGATGACAGCCCAATCAGAGGGTAAATAAATTAAAAAGAAACAAAAACAGTTCAGGTATGTAAGGTGCCTGAACTGTTTTTTATAAACAGAAGATTTGACTTGGTGTCAGAATTGTCTCGTAAATTATAAAAAATAAAAAAATTAACAAAATATTCATTGTAATCTAAAATTATTTGTGGTAATATAAGGAAAAGGATGTAGTGTCCGGATATTAAAGTATATATTACTGTGTAATTGATAGGAGGAATGAATATGAGCAGCGTGCAGTTGTTGGATAAGACAAGGAAAATAGGTAAATTATTACACACT
>JAFYSG010000134.1 GCA_017559435.1 Lachnospiraceae bacterium | reverse complement strand
CGCACTATCGTCCAGAATCAAAATATCCGGTTTGCGCACCAATGCTCTGGCAATGGTCAGTCTCTGTCTCTGACCTCCGGAGAAATTCTTACCATTCTGGGCCACCTGGGCATCCAGCATTCCCTGCTTTCCTTCCACCACTTCTTTGGCCTGGGCTGTCTCTAAGGCTGCCCAAAGTTCTTCATCTGTAGCCCCGTGATTGCCCCAAAGCAGATTGCTTCGAATGGTTCCTTTAAAAAGTACGGCCTTCTGAGGTACTACACCAATCCGCATTCTTAGCTCCTTTTCAGGAATCTCAGCAATATTTCTGCCCTCCAGACGAATCACCCCCTCAGTGGCCGGATAAAATCCCGGGATCAGATTCACCAGGGATGTCTTGCCGGAACCGGTGCCGTCGATGATGCCGATGGTCTGACCTTTCTCTACGATAAAATTCATATCCTGCAAAGTCTTATCGCCTGCACCTTCATAGGTCAGGGACACATGATCAAACTGCAGGAAAGGAACAGGCTTTTCCCGGACAACAGGTTCTGCTTCCCGGATGTGGGCAAACTGTCGCCCCTGATCTGCACTACACAGTTTGGAATCCTGAACCTCAAACACTGCCGCCACACGATCTGCACAGGCCACTGCTTTGGTTATGGTTATGATCAGGTTAGCCAGCTTCACCAGCTCAATAAGAATTTGAGACATATAATTAATAATGGCAACCACCTGCCCCTGGGAAAGATTTCCCACATTTACCTGGATGGCTCCCACATAGATCAGTGCGATGATCGCACCATTTACAATCACATAGGTCACAGGATTCATGCAGGCACTGATCTTCCCCACAAACATCTGAAGGGAAACCAAAATGGTATGATTCTCTCGAAAGCGCTCTTCCTCCTCTTCCTCCTGAGAAAATGCGCGGATCACCCGGACACCGGTCAGATTCTCTCTGGTAATCCCCAGCACCTTATCCAGTGCTGACTGCACCTTTCTATATAGTGGAATGGTCACCATCATGATACCAAACACTACCACAGCCAAAAGCGGTATGGCCACCACAAAAACAAGGGCACTTTTCACATCGATGGTAAATGCCATGATCGTGGCGCCAAATACGATGATGGGAGAGCGCAAGAACAAACGCAACACCAGATTGACACCGGACTGTATCTGATTAATATCACTGGTCATTCTGGTGATCATCGTAGAGGTTCCAACCTTATCTATATTGGTAAAGCTCAAGTCCTGAATATGATCAAATAGTGCCTGCCTTACCTTAGCAGAAAATCCCACAGCTGCCCGGGCCGCAAAATACTGGGCAGTGATGGCACTGACCAGACCTACCAGACCCAGACCCAAAAGACAAAGGCCCAGCTTTCCTATGTAACCCATATCACGATCGGCAATTCCTCTGTCAATGATACTTGCCATCACAAGGGGCACCATCAATTCAAAAAAAGCTTCCAACAGTTTAAATAACGGTGCCAGAATACATTCTTTTTTATATTCTTTCAGATAAATCAATAATCGTTTCATAGGATTCTCCTACTACCCAAACATTTCTACTAAATTTTTTTGTTAAAACTTTCGCCCGGCAGGAATACTGCCGGGCAAATCTATACCACTTATCTTTTTTATTCCTCTACAGGCACACATCTAAGATACAGCTCATCCAACTGATTCTGATCTACCACATCCGGTGCATTGGTCATCAGACAGGATGCATCCTTCACCTTCGGGAATGCAATTACCTCACGGATACTTTCTGCCTTCACCAGAAGCATTACAAAACGGTCAAGACCGATGGCCAGTCCTGCATGGGGAGGTACACCATATTTAAAGGCATTTAACAGGAAACCGAATCTGTCATAGGCCTGTTCTTTGGTAAAACCAAGTACCTCAAACATCTTCTCCTGTACATCGTTCTGGAAGATTCTCACGCTGCCGCCGCCCAGCTCTACACCGTTTAATACAATGTCATAAGCCTTGGCACGTACTCTGGCCGGATCAGTATCAAGGTATTCCAGATCCTCATCCATGGGCATGGTAAACGGATGATGCATGGCCACAAATCGTCCGTCATCTTCGCTCCACTCAAGCAGAGGGAACTCTGTCACCCACAGGAAGTTAAATTTGTTATGATCAATCAGACCAAGCTGCTTTGCCAATTCACAGCGAAGTGCTCCCAGCACTGCCCATACCACATCGTTCTTATCAGCCGCAAACAAAAGCAGATCCCCTGCTTCACCGCCCATGGCACTTACCAGTGCAGCCAACTGCTCCTCTGTCATGAACTTGGCAAAAGAGGACTTGTAACTTCCGTCAGGAAGTACGGACAGATAAGCCAATCCTTTTGCGCCGTATCCTTTTGCAAATTCAACCAGTGCATCTATTTTTTTACGAGGCATTTCTGCCTGTCCTTTTACATTGATACCACGCACACTGCCGCCATTCTCCAGAGCGGAAGTAAATACACCGAAGCCACAACCTGCCACCACTTCAGATACATCTGTAAGCTCCATGCCGAAACGGGTATCCGGCTTATCGGAACCGTAGCGATTCATAGCTTCCTTCCATGTCATACGCATGATGGGAAGCTGCACATCCAGACCGATGGCATCCTTACATACCTGCTGAACCATTCTCTCAGTGGCATCAATAACATCATCTACGTCCACAAAAGACATCTCCAAGTCCACCTGGGTAAACTCCGGCTGTCTGTCGGCACGCAGATCCTCATCGCGGAAACACTTAGCGATCTGAAAATATCTGTCATAACCGGAGCACATCAAGAGCTGCTTGAAAATCTGGGGGGACTGAGGCAGTGCATAGAACGTACCGGGATGCACACGACTGGGCACCAGATAATCTCTTGCTCCCTCAGGAGTAGATTTATTCAAAATCGGAGTCTCGATCTCCAAGAATCCATTGTCGCTCATAAAGGAACGAATGGTGGTGGTAATCT
>JAFYSG010000133.1 GCA_017559435.1 Lachnospiraceae bacterium | reverse complement strand
GAACTGAATGTATTCCCGGTTCCCGATGGGGACACCGGAACCAATATGACCATGACCATCATGGCTGCTGCCAGAGAAGTCAGTGCTCTGGATGAAGCGATCACCATGGAGTCTCTGTGTAAAGCGATCTCCGGCGGATCCTTGAGAGGCGCCCGTGGTAATTCTGGTGTTATCCTGTCCCAGTTATTCCGCGGTTTTACCAGAGGGATCAAGGAAGAGGAAGAGATTACTATCCCCGTGCTTGCTGACGCCTTCGAGAAGGCTGTAGAAACCGCTTATAAGGCCGTAATGAAGCCCAAGGAGGGAACGATCCTTACTGTAGCCAAGGGAGGCGCTGAGAAGGCAAGAGAGCTTGCTGATGGAGGATGCGATGATCTGGAAAGTTTCCTCGGTACAGTGATAGACCATGCACGTTTTGTCTTAAGTCAGACACCGGAGATGCTCCCTGTATTAAAGCAGGCAGGCGTAGTGGATTCCGGTGGACAAGGGCTGGTAGAGGTACTGTCCGGAGCCTATGATGCTTTCTTGGGCAAGGAGATTGATCTTACTATGAACAGTCAGCCCACTGCCCGTCCTACAAGTGCTGTTAGCAGCGAATCTATGAATGCCCAGGCAGAAGCGGACATTAAATTCGGCTATTGTACAGAATTTATCATTCTTCTGAATAGAACTTTCAATATTAAACAGGAGCTGGATTTCAAGGAATATCTGGAATCTATCGGAGATTCCATTGTATGTGTTGCTGACGATGATGTAGTCAAGGTGCATGTACATACCAATGACCCCGGTCTGGCGATCCAGAAGGCATTGAAGTATGGCGCACTTTCTAATCTGAAGATTGACAACATGAGACTGGAGCATGAAGAGAAACTGTTCAAGATGGCCGAAAAGCAGGCTGCTGATACTAAAGAATCTGCACAGCCTGAAGCTGCACAGAAAAAAGAACCGCCCAAGGAGGTTGGTTTCATAGCAGTTTCCATCGGTGAAGGTGTGAATGAAATTTTTAAGAGCCTCGGGGTAGATTATATCATCGAAGGCGGCCAGACCATGAATCCCAGCACTGCTGATATTCTGGATGCAGTGGAACTTGTCAATGCCAAGACCATTTTTGTATTACCTAATAACAAGAATATCATTCTTGCGGCAAATCAGGCTGCGGAACTGACTACAGACAAGAACCTGTTAGTCATTCCATCCAAGACCATTCCCCAGGGTATTACCGCAGTGATCAACTACGTGCCGGAATTGTCAGTGGATGAGAACGAAGAGACCATGCTGCAGGAAATCGGCAATGTGAAGACCGGTCAGGTGACTTATGCCGTGCGTGATACCATGATCGATGACAAAGAGATCAAACAGGGAGACTACATGGGTATCGGAGACAAGGGAATCCTTTCCGTTGGTCAGGATATGATGTATGTTACAGAAGAAATGGTATCCGAAATGGTTGACGAAGACTGCGAACTGATCAGTATCTATTATGGTGCAGATGTGTCAGAAGAAGACGCTGAGAAGCTTCGTGAGGATATCGAAGCAGCTTACCCTTCCTGTGATGTGGAGCTGCAATTTGGCGGTCAGCCTATTTATTATTATGTGATTAGTGTAGAATAAGCGATGCAGGACTGACGCATTTGCGCCGGTCCTGTTTTTTCAATAATGGAGTCCCAAAGAAACAGGGCTCCAAAGAGGTGAAGTGATTTGAACGACCATACTTCCATTATCGATATCAAGGGAATCGGTGAGAAGACACAGAAGCTTTTTCAGAAACTGGATATTTTTACGGTAGGAGATCTGCTGACCCATTATCCCAGAGATTATGAGACCTTTAAGGAACCGGTACTCATAAGCGAAGCGGTGCCGGGAGAGGTGTGTGCAGTTCGTGTCTGCGTGACCGGCATCCCTAATCTGAAAAAAATTCGTAATCTGAATATTTTGAATGTAACGGTAAGAGATGCTTCCGGCGGAATGCAGCTTACTTTTTTTAATATGCCTTTTATGAAAAACCTCTTAAAAAGCGGTGGGTTTTACATCTTTCGGGGATTGATCCAGACAAGAGGCCCCGTCAAGATCATGGAGCAGCCCAGACTATATTCTCAGGAAGAGTATAATCAGCACATGCAGTTTATACAGTCCAGATATGCCCTGACCAAAGGATTGAGTAATCAGACCATTCAAAAGGCAGTGAAACAGGCTTTAACCTTTTATGAATACGAACAAGAATGTTATCCCAAAGACTTTTTAGATCGTCATCAATTGATATCCTACAGGGAAGCAATCTGCAGTATGCATTTTCCGCCGGATCATGATACTTTGCTAAAGGCCCGCAGAAGGATGGTTTTTGATGAATTTTTCATGTTTATCCTTTTAATGCAGAAAAATAAGGACATCAATGCCAATTTACCCAACAGCTTTCCCATGAAGCCTTCTGAAGAAGTGAAACACTTCTTAAAAGGTATGCCTTTTCAGTTGACAAATGCCCAGCGAAAGGTATGGGAGGAGATTGAATGTGACTTGTCAGGGGTATCTGTCATGAACCGTCTGATACAGGGTGACGTAGGATCCGGCAAGACCATAGTAGCTGTACTTGCCTTATTAACATGTGTATGCAACGGATATCAGGGAGCTATGATGGCACCTACAGAAGTCCTTGCCACCCAGCATTATGAGACAATCTGCGGCTATGTAAAAGAGAACAACCTGCCTTTTCACCCCGTATTATTGGTTGGTTCCATGACCGCCAAAGAGAAGAGAGAGGCTTACCAACTCATTGACAGCGGTGAAGCCAATCTGATCATCGGTACCCACGCATTGATCCAGGATAAAGTAACTTATCGCTCTCTGGCTCTTGTGATCACCGATGAACAGCACCGTTTCGGTGTAAGACAGCGGGAAAAGCTGGCCGAAAAAGGTATGACACCACATGTCCTTGTCATGAGTGCCACCCCCATTCCACGGACACTGGCCATCATCCTTTACGGAGACCTGCACATATCCATCATAGACGAATTGCCCGCAAACAGGCTCCCCATCAAAAACTGTGTGGTAAATACTTCTTATCGCCCCAAGGCCTATGAATTCATAGAAAGGCAAGTGAACAGCGGCCGTCAGGCATATGTGATCTGTCCCATGGTAGAAGAAGGGGAGCTGGAAGAAGCAGAGAATGTAATGGAATATGCACAGAAGCTCAGAGCAGTTCTGCATCCTTCCATTATCATCGAACCCTTACACGGCAAAATGAAAGCAGCAGAAAAAAATCGTATTATGGAAGACTTCGCAGCCTGTAGGATTCATGTACTGGTATCCACCACCGTCATAGAAGTAGGCATCAACGTGCCAAACGCAACTGTTATGATGGTAGAAAACGCAGAACGCTTCGGTCTG
>JAFYSG010000132.1 GCA_017559435.1 Lachnospiraceae bacterium | reverse complement strand
TTGCAAGGTTTGTAGGAATCGGGGCTTTACTTTATGCTTTATCAACAGAGCCAAACAGTTCCATCTTTTCTTTTACTGTCTTCTTGATGGCTTCACAGCCGGGAGCCAGCAGTTTACGAGGGTCAAATCCCTTGCCCTGCAGATCCTTACCGGCCTCAATATACTCACGGACAGCTGCTGTAAAAGCCAGCTGACACTCAGTGTTTACATTGATCTTAGCCACACCAAGGGTAATTGCCTTTTTGATCATATCTGCCGGGATGCCGGTACCACCATGAAGAACCAAAGGAAGTTCACCGGTCAGCTGCTGTACTGCGTCCAGAGTTTCAAAGCTAAGTCCCTGCCAGTTTGCAGGATATTTGCCATGGATGTTACCGATACCTGCTGCCAGGAAGTCTACACCCAGATCAGCGATAGCCTTACATTCTTTAGGATCAGCACACTCACCCATACCTACGACACCATCTTCTTCACCACCGATAGCACCAACTTCAGCCTCGATGGAGATGCCCTGAGCATGTGCATCCTTTACCAGCTGAGTGGTCTTCTCTACATTCTCTTCGATGGCATAGTGAGAACCGTCAAACATTACAGATGTAAAGCCGGCTTCCATACACTTATAACAAGCGTCAAAGGAACCATGATCCAAATGAATGGCTACCGGAACTGTAATATTCAGACCTTTGATCATACCTTTCACCATACCTACTACTGTATCATAACCGCCCATGTACTTACCTGCACCCTCGGATACACCAAGAATTACAGGAGAATTACATTCCTGAGCAGTTAACAGAATGGACTTTGTCCACTCCAAATTATTAATGTTAAACTGGCCAACTGCATAATGGCCTGCCTTTGCCTTTTGAAGCATTTCTGTTGCAGAAACTAACATCTCAATTACCTCCATTTTCATTTTCAACCGTCTTTTGGGGCCATGGCGCACATTTCACAGCGAAATCGCCCACTTGCCAAGCCTTGGTTAGGAGCTTAATATAAATATAACACACTTTCCCACAAAAAGGAATAGGAATTAGAAATTTTCATCAGAGAAAGATAGTATTGTAAATTCAGTAGTCAATCTGCTATAATGAATGCAGCACATGATGTGGAGGTTAATTATGAGCCGAAAAACTGCAAAGGAAAAACTTGCACTTGAAATCATAGAGAGATTAAAAAAAGAATACCCGGATGCCACGTGCTCCTTGGATTATGATGATGCCTGGAAGCTGTTGGTCAGTGTACGTCTGGCTGCCCAATGCACCGATGCCCGGGTGAACATTATCGTAGAGAAGCTTTATGAGAAGTTCCCGGATGTTAACGCACTTGCCAATGCTTCGGTAGATGATATCGAAGCCATCGTCAAACCCTGTGGACTGGGAAGGAGTAAAGCCAGAGATATCAATGCCTGTATGAAAATTTTAAGGGACGAGTACAATGGAAATGTACCCGATGATTTTGAAGCACTTCTGAAGCTCCCCGGCGTAGGCCGTAAAAGTGCCAATCTGATCATGGGAGACGTGTTCGGCAAGCCTGCCATCGTCACCGACACCCATTGCATTCGTCTGGTCAACCGCATGGGACTGGTGGATGGTATCAAGGAGCCTAAGAAGGTGGAAATGGCTTTGTGGAAGATCATACCGCCCGAGGAAGGCAGTGATTTCTGCCACCGCCTTGTATATCATGGCAGGGAAGTATGTACCGCAAGAACAAAGCCTTATTGCGACAAATGCTGTCTGAAAGATATTTGCAAGAAAAACGGGGTGTAATCCACACCCCTTATTTTGCCACTCGAATGTCCATTTGTCTGCACAGATTCTCAATATTCACCTGTTTATGGGTTCCACCGTATTCCCCATCCAGTGTCCATGCCAAAGGCTCCAATGCCTCTATGGTAAGTTTTGTGGTCTTAAAACAATGAATCGCCGTTGTCTCAATATCACGATGCATAAGGGAAACTGTGATTTCATTCAGTTCCATGGGGGTTCGAGGCTTCTTGATCAAAGTGACCTCAAAAACTCCATCGTCGAGCTTTACGTTTTTACCGGTAATGCGCTTAAAACCGCCCACGGACTCCGAGTTGGTGATCATGCCAAACATGAACTCATCCTCAATGACACCCCCATCGTGTGTCACCTTCATATGATAAGAACGAATCGTCGACAGCCGCTTCATGCCCTCCAACAGATACGCCATATGTCCCAATAGGTTTTTCATATCCTGCTTGGTCTCGTATGATACATCCGTAAAAAGCCCGAAAGCCGCAATATATACAAAGATATCATCATTAAACATGCCAACATCACAGGAAAAATTCTTTCCGTTTACAATGGTTTCTGCTGCCTGCAACATGTTTTTAGGCAAATGCAGGCTCCCACCAAAATCATTGGTACTGCCGGCAGGAATATATCCGATGGGTGTCTTGAACGCACTTTTCATCATACCGGTGACAACCTCATCCAGTGTTCCATCGCCCCCGCTGCAGACCACCAGATCATATATGGGCTTTCGGGTCGTCATTATCTCTACCGCATCACCATTACGCTGGGTAGGATATATTGTCACTTCATATCCCGCTCTGACAAAAACATCCAGGATATCTGCCAAATAATTCCTAATCTGGGCTTTCCCTGATTTGGGGTTATAAATAAATAACATCCTTTTACTTTTGTTCACCGACTTCCTCCGATAACTCTACTTTGCCGTCAGTCAAAAATTTCTCAAGGGCTTCCACTGCTGCTGTTTCATCGCTGCCATCTGCAGTGACCACTATGGTATCCCCATTGATCAATCCCAGACTCATCATACCCATGATACTCTTGGCATTCAGGTTCTTTCCTTCCACCTGGATATAAACAGCACTGTCAAACTTGCTGGCCACCTGCACCAGGACCGCTACAGGGCGGGCTTCCAGACCATTCTGAAGCCTGATCTCGACTGCTCTCTCTGTCATAATATTTTCCTCCTCTATTTACGTTCTGATCTTATCTGCTAATTCACTCAATTTCCTCAACCTGTGATTAACACCTGATTTGCCTACCGGAGGATCCAGATACTCACCCAACTCCTTTAAAGGTGCATCCGGGTATTCCAGTCTGACCTGTGCCATCTCCCTCAAGCTTTCAGGGAGCTTGCAGAAACCATAATGATCTCTGAGATATTCAATATCCTCAATCTGTCTTGCTGCTGCATTAACCGTCTTGGAAATATTGGCCGCTTCACAGTTTACACGTCTGTTGATAGAATTTCGCATCTCTTTTACTATACGAAGATTCTCCAGATTCATCAGAGCCACATGGGCTTCCATCACATTCAGAAGATCCACGATCCCGGCACCTTCCTTCAGATAGACCACATAATATTTCTTGCGAATAACAATCTTCGCATCTATTCCAAATCCTTGAATCACATTCTTTAGCTGCTCAGCCTTGTCCTCATGGGTACACACAAACTCCATGTGATATCCCTTCTGAGGGTCACTGATAGAACCGTTACTCAAAAAGGCACCCCTTAAAAACGCCCTCTGACAGCAGGAATTTTTGATGAGCAGCTGACTTACAGGCTTTTCCAAATCGCCAAATTTCTTGTAAAAATCCTGCATCTGCTCCTCACTTAGCGTTATATCATAATGTATATTAAATGTTTTTTGCAATAATGTAAAGCCTTTTCTTGCAACTGCCTCATTTTCTGTTTGAAATCCTATGGTATATCTGCCGTTTGAATCCATTCCGTATTGTCCACAAAAATGAAGCAGTGCCGCAAGTTCTGCTATCTGACAATGCCTGGCCGGATTGATATGTTTTGCAAGCTCTTCTTTCACTTCACCTGAAAATGACATCCTCATACACTCCTGTTGTACACATCTCTATGGTAAAGCTTCATACCATAGTTCCCTTTATCCTTCATTCTGTCATATAACTCATTGGCAAGCGTCACGCTGCGATGCTTGCCGCCGGTACAGCCTATGGCTATGACCAACCGATATTTACCTTCTTTAATGTAATAAGGAATCAAAAAATCAAGCATACTTTTTAGTCTCTGCATAAACTCCTCTGCTTCCGCAAAGCTCATGCAATAATCCTGTACTTCCTTATCATTTCCTGTCTTGAGCTTTAATTCATCAATATAAAAGGGATTCGGAAGAAATCTTACATCAAACACCAAATCTGCATCCGTGGGAATGCCGTGTTTGAAACCAAAGGACATAACCGTCACCATAAGACTATTATATTCTTTATTCAGAATAAAGATGCGGTCAAGCTCTTCCTTTAATTCCCTTGTGAGTAAATCTGTGGTATCAATGACATAATCTGCCTGTTTTCTAATGTCTTGGAGCACGATGCGCTCTTTTTGGACACCATCTTCCACTCGCCCTTCTAAAGCCAGGGGATGCACCCTTCTGGTTTCTTTATAGCGCTTGATCAACACATGATCGTCAGCTTCCATGAATAGAATTTCCAGCTTGTATCCTCGTTCACGGAGTGCCATAAGTACATTGGTGACATCTTCAAAAGACTGGCCGGCACGAGCATCCAGGCCTAGGGCCACCTTGGATATCTCGCTGTTTGGTGTATCAATCAATTCTACAAATTTGTCTATAAGGGATACGGGCAGATTGTCTACACAATAGAAACCGGCATCTTCCAGCATTCTCAAGGCAGTGCTCTTGCCGCCTCCGCTCATTCCTGTTACCACTACGAATCTCATGTTTGTTCCTCTCTTTGCATGTGGGCAAGTGACGCCGCGGTGTGGAGCAGTTGATCGTACAACGGCACACTCTCGCTCCGTGAAAAACGCAACGGACACTAAGCTCGAGACGAAACCGTTGGTTTCGTCTGACCTCGCCAAGTGCCGGCGTTTTTCAAGGGCCTCTGTACGGTCAACTGCTCCACACTGCGGCTGTTACTTGACACTTGGCAAACAGATTTCTCAAACTTTGTTGCTGCTGTATAATTTGGGCTAAAAATCACCTAGCATGATTACTTCGGGTTCTAGGGTTATGTCAAATTTTTCTTTGACGGTTTGTTGTACATGGTGGATGACATGTGCTACGTCGGCAGCGGTAGCGCTGCCGGTGTTGATTACGAAACCGCAGTGTTTGTCGGATACGCGGGCGCCACCGATTTGAAAGCCTTTTAGGCCGGCTTCCATGATCAGTTGGCCGGCGTAGTGGCCTTGGGGGCGTTTGAAGGTGCTTCCGGCACTGGGGTATTCTAAGGGTTGTTTTTCGCGGCGTCTGGTGGCCAGGTCGTCCATGGTGGATTTGATGATTGTAGGATCTGCCGGGGTTAAGGTCATGGTTACTTCTGTTACAAGGAAGGGGCGATATTTTATGACGCTGGTGCGATAGCCGAATTCCATGGTGGGGTTATCTAATATCAGTTCTTCTCCTTCTTGATCTAAAACGGTAACGGAGGTGATCACTTGTTTCATTTCTCCGTCGTAGGCTCCGGCGTTCATAACCACGGCACCGCCTATGGAACCGGGGATACCGCTGGCAAATTCCAGTCCGGTGAGCCCGTGATCTAAAGCTGCTTTGGCTACCTTAGACAATAAGGCACCGGCCTGGGCAGTGATGGTATTGCCCTCTACCCGAATGTCTGACATTTTATTAGCTATTTGAAGGACAATGCCACGGTATCCTTTATCGCTTACCAAAAGATTACTGCCATTGCCCAGAATCGTATAAGGTTCTTCTATGAGGCGCAGATACTTCTGCACCTTTTTCAGTTGTTCTGTACTTTCTATTTCCACCAGGCAATCCGCCGGTCCTCCCACGCGAAAGGTGGTGTGGGCAGCCATGGGTTCCTCTATGTGAATATTTTTCTTTGGTACAATGTCCATTAAGGCTTCCATTACGGCTTTACTGATCATGTTTTCACCCTTTATTATTTATCATTGTTTAAAATCAAACCTGCTGCACCACAAATTCCTGCATCATTTGCCAGAGTGGCCAGCACAAACTTGGTATCCTTGCACACACGGTATGCATACTTCAGGAAATAGGGACGGATATAGTCAAACAAAATTTCTCCTGCCTTCGACACACCGCCACCGATCACAAAAACCTCCGGATTTACCACCGAAGCAATAACCGCCAATCCTTTACCCAGATATCTTCCGAACTCATCAGCGATTTCCATAGCCACTTCATCCCCTGCTTTCACAGCATCAAATACGGACTTAGCGGAAAGCTTCCGGCTACGCAGTCTGCTGGGTGCATCATCCTTCATCAGTCTTCTCTTAGCCAGACGCACGATACCTGTAGCAGATGCATACTGCTCCAGACACCCATAATTGCCACACCCACAAGGTTCTTCTTCCCCGTCCTCTATATGAATATGTCCCACTTCTCCACCGCCACCGGCGTATCCGGACACAATATTGCCTCCTACAATAATTCCACCACCCACACCGGTACCGAGAGTAACCATTACCAGATTGTTGTAGCCTTCACCTCCGCCCTTCCACATTTCACCAAAGGCAGCCACGTTGGCATCATTACCTACTTTGACCGGCAAACTTATGAGACTGCTTAAAATCTCAGCCACATTAAATACTCCCCAACCTAAATTATCGGCGCCGTAAATGGTCCCCTTACTATCTACAGGGCCGGGAACCCCTACACCTACACCTATAACTTCACTCTTCTCAATCTCCTTCTCTTGCAGCTTCACCTCAATGGCTACGGCTATATCCGGCAGAATCTGAGTTCCATCAACACTCTTACTGGTGGGAATCTCCCACTTATCCAGTATATTCCCTTCTCCATCAAATAGGCCCAGCTTAATCGTAGTCCCACCAATATCTACTCCAAATGCATATTTATTCACGAATTCTATCTCCTTTACCACACCACTAATCATCATCTCGTCTGCGCGCCAAAGAGTTCTGCACCCTTGCATATAGTTCCTGCGCTGCATTGTATCCCATCTTCTTCTGACGATGGTTGATGGCTGCCGATTCACAGATCAGTGCCAGATTACGTCCCGGGCGGACAGGAATGTTGTGACACACAACCCTGTTTCCCAGATATTCAATATAATTTTCTTCCAGACCGATGCGGTCGTATTCCTTATCCTTGTCCCAATCCTCCAGACGGATCACCAGATCCACCTGCTGAGTATCCTTTACCGCCATGGTACCAAACAGAGCTTTTACATCTACGATACCGATACCACGCAGTTCAATAAAGTGCTTGGTGATATCCGGAGCACTTCCTACCAAGGTCTCATCACTCACCTTGCGCAACTCTACCACATCATCTGTCACCAGACGGTGTCCTCTCTTGATCAGCTCCAGTGCGGCTTCAGACTTACCGATACCGCTTTCACCGGTGATCAGTACACCTTCACCATATACATCCACCAACACACCATGCACTGAGATACATGGCGCCAGTTTTACATTCAGCCAACGAATAATCTCTGCAGTAAAAGCAGATGTTGATGCCTTGGTTGACAGAACAGGAATCCTCTGGGCATTTGCCACCTCCAGAAAGATGGGATCCGGCAACAGTTCACGGCAAAATACAATACATGGAATATCGTAAGTCATTAACTCTTCATAGACTTCCCGCTTGCGGGCATCATCCAATCTCTCCATATATGTATATTCCACGAATCCGATCACCTGCAGACGCGCGGAATCAAAATGCTCAAAATAGCCCGTCATCTGCAGAGCCGGCCGGTTAATATCCGACTGTGTGATTCTGATCCCTGTGATATCTACATTTGGTGTCAGATTTTCCAGCTTCATCTTTTCAATTACTTTTCTCAGACTGATACTTGCCATAATTTTCTCCTTGTGCAACAATACCTGTGTCTTTCATTTTATCACACCAACGAAAAGTGTTCAATGATTTTTATGGAAGAAACGATAGATCTCTTCCGCTGTCTGCCTGGGAATTTCAGGAACCTCCAGCAATGTTTCCACTTCTGCCTTCTGAATCTCCTCAATAGATGCAAAATGCCGCATCAACGCTTTACGTCTGGCAGGACCAATACCGGGAATCTCATCCAGCACAGACCTTACCTGCGATTTGCTTCTCAGAGAACGGTGATATTCGATAGCAAATCTATGTGCTTCATCCTGAATCCTGGTAATCAATTTAAAGCCCTCAGATCTGGTATCAATAGGTAGCTCCTTGTTATGAAAATACAGGCCTCTTGTACGATGGTCATCGTCCTTCACCATACCACAGACCGGTATCTGAATGCCAAGCTCCTTTAATACCTCCAAGGCAATATTTACCTGTCCTCTTCCGCCGTCCATTAAAAGCAGATCAGGGAATTTGGTAAAGCTTCCGTATTCCTGATCTAACTCCTTCTCTGCCAGCTCCTTACTTTCCTCCATGCCGTGGGTCAGGCGCCTAGTCAGCACCTCCTTCATGCAGGCATAATCATCAGGCCCCGAAACGGTCTTAATGCGAAACTTCCTGTAATCGCTTCTCTTGGGCTTTCCCTTCTCAAATACCACCATGGAGCCCACGTTGGCAAAACCGCTGATATTGGAAATATCGAAGGCCTCCATGCGGTCTGCGCAGGGAATGCCAAGAAGTGCAGCGATTTCCTTCACCGCACCGATGGTCCTGCCTTCCTCCCGTTTGAGCTTCTCACGGTCCTGATTTAATACCAGCTTGGCATTCTGGGCAGCCAACTCCACCAGCTTCTCTTTGTTGCCTATCTTAGGAACCCGGATATAAGTTCTGGCACCGCGCCGCTGACTGAGCCATTTTTCCAAAAGCTCCATGTCCTCAATCTCGGTCTGCAACATCAGTTCTCTGGGGATAAAAGGAGTCCCCGCATAAAACTGTTTTACAAAATTTCCCAAAATTTCTCCCTTGGTATTCCCTGACACATGGGTCATGTAATAATGTTCTCTGCCGATCAGCTTGCCATCCCGCACGAAGAATACCTGCACAACCGCTTC
The DNA here is from genome assembly GCA_017559435.1 of Lachnospiraceae bacterium. Classification (GTDB taxonomy): domain Bacteria; phylum Bacillota; class Clostridia; order Lachnospirales; family Lachnospiraceae; genus Acetatifactor. Next base: position 1,049 of record JAFYSG010000132.1, on the reverse strand, counting down.
CTCCTCGTCCCGGTACAGGGCGATCACATCCTTATCGTCTAAATCACTGTCTGTGATCTTCTGTTTCTGGGACACCTGCTTCACACTGTTATACAGATCACGATAGGTGGCCGCCTCCTCAAACTCAAGGGCTTGGGCTGCCTGCTTCATCTTGTCCTCCAGGTCCTTTAATATCATATTATAATTACCATTTAAAAATTCCAAGGCACCTGCCACTTGTTTACGATATTCTTCCTTACTGACATATCCCTGACAGGGCGCAAGACATTGTTTAATGTGATAATTTAGGCATGGACGGTCATTTCCCACATCTCTTGGCAGACAACGATTACAAGTGCGCAGCTGAAATAATTTATTTAAAAGCTCAATGGTATCCTTAACCGCCGCAGCACTGGTATAGGGGCCATAATACTTGGATTTATCCTTTTTCATCTGCCGGGCAAACAGAATGCGTGGGTAATCTTCGCCTACCGTCACTTTGATGTAGGGGTAGGTCTTGTCGTCCTTTAAAAGCGTATTGTACTTAGGAGAATGCTCCTTGATCAGGTTGTTCTCCAGTACCAGGGCTTCCAGCTCTGAGTCAGTTACAATGTATTCAAAACGGGCAATGAGGCTTACCATTTTGTCGATGGCAGGGCCTCTGCCGATATTTTCCCGAAAATAAGAGCGCACTCGGTTATGCAGGTTGATCGCCTTGCCTACATAGAGGATGGTATCACCTGCATCGCGCATAATATAGACTCCCGGTTTGCCCGGGAGCTTTTTGAGTTCTTCCTCGAAATTGAATCGCATCTTAATATCCTCCCAAATTGGGTTTGCGGCTTGGTCTGGGTTTGCGGTGACAGTTTCATGGTGGGCCGGTGACAGCAGGCAAGCAGATTGTCTTAGGATGGCGGGGGACGCCGGGCATTTTGCAGTTGCAAGGCTGTAAGAGTTACTAAGAGTCGCCAGGGAAGTGAAATAGAAGTTAAGGGCAAAGCCCCGGAACACAAAACTCGCGCTTCGCGCTCAGACATGTTGTGTTCCGGGGCTTTAACACTTCTATTTCG
>JAFYSG010000131.1 GCA_017559435.1 Lachnospiraceae bacterium | reverse complement strand
TGTAGTCTGGTTTGGTGTTGTAGTCTGACTGGGATTTGTAGGTTGCTCAGGATCTGCAGGCTGGTTAGGTGTAGTCGGTGCATTTGGGTCCTCTACAGGGGGATTTAACTGCAACTGATACTCCTCCCATGCCTTTTGGGTGTGGATAGTACAGACTTGATAAGGTGCACTTTCCGTCAAATTGATATCATTGTGGAAGCCCTTAAAAGCACCATCCTTACCATTATCGTCAATCAGATACACATAGTTATTGTTCAGATACTGATCCTCAAGGCCGAAATCTTCCGCCTTCAGCAGTTCCTGAATTTGCGCGAAGGTCAACTTCAGAAGCGCCTTCTTTTCCAGCGTAACATTGGTGTCAACCTCTGCAAAGTGGGCACAGTATTCATTGGCTACACCGTTACCTGTAGTACAGTGATCCAATACAATATGCTTATTGCAAGTACCGTTGGGAATATCCTCGGGGTATACCATTACAGTTTCTGTACGGCCGCCGCGGATATCTGTCCTACAGGCATCGGTGGCGATCTTTCCGGTATCCAAACATACTGATACAGAAACCATTTCACTGGTGTCATACATACGGATATTAGAAAGGCCTTCATGCAGAGGCTCTAATACCTTTCTCCACAGACGAGAAGCCGGGTTATAAGAGCCACCGATCAGATTGATGGTCTCCGGGGTATCATAGCCACACCACACAGCAGCAGTATAATAACCGGTATAGCCACAGAACCAACGGTCACGGAAGCTGGAGGTAGAACCGGTCTTACCGGCAACGTCCACAGTGTAGAAGTCCGCGCCAGCACCAGTACCTGCAGCTGCTGCATTGGTCAGGCAGTAATTGATATAGTTAATTGCCTTCTCACCTAAGATCTCGCGGCTTTCCTGCTCTTTATCCAGAACGATCTGGCCCTTGCTATTATACACCTTGGTATACAGTCGGCCTTCCCGGTAAGTGCCCTTATTAGGGAAAGTTGCAAAAGCGCATGCCATATCCCGAACAGTTACACCATACTGCTGCGCGCCCAGCGCAAGTGAGGAAAATTGCAGATCAACATCTGTCAAAGTAGACAAGCCAAAAGAATTCTTTGCAAATTCATAGCCGTAGTTTGTACCAATCTTCTGCAAAGTATTGGCTGCAACCGCATTGACAGAATCTTCAATACCTGTAAAAATTGTGCTGGTGTAGCCATACTCTCTATCATCGTTTCTGGGCCATGCTCCACCGGTATATTCCATGGGCAAATCCTTGATCACAGTTGCAGGGCTGATCGTTCCTTGTTCAAAACCGGGGGCATAAATGGAGATGGGCTTAATAGAAGAGCCGGACTGCAGCTCAGACTGGGTAGCACGGTTCAAACCAAAGTGCACCTTATCATCGCCAACACCGCCAGCCATCGCCACAATATCACCTGTGGAATTATCAATTACCACAATGGCAGACTGTAGCTGCTGAGCGCTTCTGGTATCAGGAATGTTATCCAGATCCTTATAGATCTTATCCACCTGTGCCTGCACCTTGGTATCAATAGTTGCATAAATATGATAGCCGCCACGGTTAATGCGATCCAGATAGTCCATCCAGATATCATAATTCCATTCGGTAATGCCATCATGGGCCGCCATATCCTTGGCAACTTCCTTCAGCAGGGCATCTACAAAATAAGGATACACTTCCTGAGAAGCATCGGTAATCAGTTCGGGGGTTGTACCGCAAGTAGGACACTTTAAGCCATCACTTACCTGAAATGTTTTCCGCAGGCCTTCATAATCACACTCAGCATTGCTGCAGATCACCCACTGGTCTTCTTCTGCAATGGAACTCTTTAATACCAATTCCTGGGCAACTGCCTCGTCATACTCTTCCTGAGTGATATACCCCTGGCTGAGCATCTGGCCCAGAACCAGCATCTGGCGGTAACGATTTCTCTGCATGCCATTTCGTTGCTCACCCTCAAAGGTATACACCTCATCATTATAAGGATCAAACAAAGAAGGGTTATTGGTGATGCTGATCAAACTTGCACATTCTGCAATGGTCAGACTTTGCAATTCTTTTCCAAAATAGGCCGCTGCTGCACTCTTAACACCACGGCAGCCTTGACCCATATAGATGGAGTTCAAATACTCCTCAATAATAATTTCCTTATTATAATTCTTTTCTACCAAGGTAGCACGGAAGAACTCCAGCACTTTACGCTGAACAGTGACACTATCCTCACCGGTCTTGTTCTTAATCAACTGCTGGGTAATACTGGAGCCACCAACGGTATCGCTGCCAAAGAACATATTGGCGAAGGCCTTAATGGTAGTAACCCAGTCCACACCCTGATGTTCATAAAAACGCTTATCTTCGATGGCAACTGCAGCATGGATCAGCGCCTGAGGAATATCCTTATAGTCTGCCTTCTTCCAATCTGTACTTGCATACAGTTCCTGCAGCAATTCGATATCGCCATTCTCATTTACGCTGTACACATAAGAAGGAGAATCCATATCATACTCTTCCAGCACCAAACTGGCAGACGGCAGAATATCATTTTCCAGATATTCACCCAAAATGCCCAAGAAGGCAAATATACAAACCACACCGATCAGGGCAACTGTGGCCGCTGCGCCAAAGGCAACCTTTGCTGAAGTAAATATCACCATCCAAGCCTTATGCAGGCAGCGAAGCACCCAATGAGGCTTCCACTCCTGACGCTGAGGCTGGTCCTTTTTACGATTATCACGAGCCATAATAATTCCCTCCATAACAGCAGCCCAATTGGGCCTGCATGGTAATTTCTCTATCACAAGTGCATATAAGCATAGCACTACGCATATGATTATAGCATACCCAATCCGAAAACGAAAGTATTATTTTTTTAATAAACTATAAAATTCCCTCGGTCTTCCCCGTTTACTGGGAGCTTATGAATTTTCTTTTTGACCATACAGGATTTTCTCTTGATTTTACAATCACATTCCCTTAAAATAAACATAGGATACAATATCCCATTCAATGATAACGGAGGAACAGAAACATGTCCGAAGAATACGGCAGCGATTTTATAACCATCGTAGATGAAGACGGCACAGAATTTGAGCTTGAGATCCTATCCACTCTGGAATATAATGGCCAAACCTATCTGGCCGTAGTCCCCGCCACCGGTGAGGAAACAGAAGATCTGGAAGTAAGCATCTTAAAATCCATCGAAGAAGATGGTGAGCCCATTCTGTCCGCCATTGAAGACGAAGAGGAATTGGAAGCAGTTTACACCTTGATCATGGATGAACTGTACGAAGACGAGGAAGAATAAATAACAGCCTGCTTGGTGCGTGGTGTGTCCTTTTGGACCCACATCATTTAATAGGGATGTTAGACTTCCTGCCCGGATTGCAGACCTCCCGCCTACGCTTTGACGATAGGTGGACGTTGGGAGCAGCTAAGGCCAGGAGCGGCAACCCACCTGCCATTTCGTGCAGGTCATAATTGGATGCAACACGGCCGAAGCGGGTCTTGGCGCGAAGGGTTTTCCCTCCGCGCCTTTTTTATATAATTGTAAACATTTTTTGTTTTTTCACTAATTAAAATTTTTTCTCTTGAAACTGGTAAATTTTTGAGTTATAATAGCTGGGTCTATGCACCTAATGGGTGTAATATTAGCAATTCGTTTAAATGAGAGGAATGTTTCAAATGAGCGCATCCGATAAGAAGAAGCTCCGCAAGGAGGCCTCTGCACAGTTGCTCACTGAAAAGCAACTGCAGCAGCAGAAAGAAGCAAAAAAGTTAAAGGCATATACCATCGCCTTTGTCACTGCAATGGTTTTGGTGGTCTGCATCACCTTAGCCGTTCTGGGTGTCAGAGCCGTTAATAATAGCGGTGTCTTCCAGAACAATACCATTGCTGCTAACGTTGGTGAAAATGCATTAAGTTCTGTTGAGCTTAGCTATTTCTTCACCGATGAAATTAACGCATATTATAATGAATGGTATCAGACTTACAGCACCTATACAGATACTTATCTGCAGATGTTGGGCTGGGATACCTCTAAGCCTCTGGACGAGCAGTTCCAGAACGAAGAAACCAATACCACTTGGGCACAGTATTTCCTGGATGCCGCTTTGGATCAGGCTAAGAACGACTACGCTCTGGCCGCTAAGGCTAAGGAAGAGGGCTTTGAGCTGCCCGCTGAGGATCAGACCACTCTGACCAATCTGCTGGGCAACATTGAAACCTATGCTACCTTGTACGGTTACAGAAATGCTAAGCAGTATCTGCGTGCAATGTACGGCTATGGCTCTACTCCCGAGTCCTATGGTGAGTACTATGAGCGCAGTCTGTTGGCCTCCGCTTACGCAGCCGCCCATCACGAAGGTCTGACCTACGAGAATAGCAAGATTCGTGATTACGAAGCCGACAAGATGGCTGAGTTTAACTCCTACACCTACACCTCCGCTTATATGAGCTACACCTACTTCCAGCAGGGTGGCACCAAGGATGAGAACGGTAATATCACCTACTCCGAGGAAGAGAATGCAGCTGCTCGTGAGTCTATGAAGGCCGCAGCTGACAAACTGGCCACCGCTACTACCGACGATGAGCTGGAAGCTATGGTTAAGGAGATTGCAGTTAAGGACGGCAGCTCCATTTCCGTAACTAAGAACGAGAACTTGCTCTACAGCGGTGTTTCCAGCTCCATCAGAGAGTGGCTGTCCAGCACTGATCGCAAGGATGGCGACATCACCGCTATTGCAAACGTTTCCACCACCACAAACGAAGATGGCACTGAAACCGAGCTGACCAATGGTTACTATGTTGTGATCTTCCATGGTGTGAACGACAACGCAACCGCTATGGGCAATGTACGTCATCTGCTGGTTAAGTTTGAAGGCGGCACCGAGGACGAAGAGACCGGCGAGGTCACATACTCTGAAGCTGAGAAGGCTGCTGCCAAGGAAGAAGCTGAAGGCTATCTGAAGTCTTGGCAGGAAGGCGATGCAACCGAGGAAAGCTTCATCGCATTGGTTAAGGCACACAGCGATGACTCCTCTGCTAGCGAAGGCGGTCTGTTCGAGGACATCCACCGCGATTCCAGCTATGTGGATAACTTCCTGAACTGGTCCATTGACGCTGCACGTAAGGCAGGCGACGTAGCCGTTATCGAAACCGAGTACGGCTACCACGTAATGTACTTCGTTGGCAATTCCGAGCTGACCTATCGTGACTACATGATCACCTCCGAAATGCGTGACAGCGATCACGAGGCTTGGTACGATGCCATCGTAGATGCAGTTACTGCTTCTCTGGCCGATACCTCCAAGATGAGACTGGACGTAGTTCTTTCCTAATTTATAATGTAAGCCCCCTGCCGAGGCTGGGGGCTTATTGTATAGAAAACACCTCCCGGGGAATGATTCACTGGGAGGTGTTTTATGAAAAAAGCCATCTATTTAGCATGTATTTGTGCCATAGCCGGTGCTGTGAATG
>JAFYSG010000130.1 GCA_017559435.1 Lachnospiraceae bacterium | reverse complement strand
CTTCCGGAAGTATTATATGAACACAGAGTGGTCAAGATCTGGAGATGGAGCTGCAACAAAGTATATTCCTTGTTTTCGGCTTTCGTCTGCCTATGACAGAGATATTATGAACTTTTGTGAAAAATTCTGCGACTATCTGGAGTATTGTATCAGCGTGGAGGCTATAGCGAAAGAGTCACAGTTTTTCCGGACATTCTCTATGATTGTTTCCGGGAACAATTTCGTGTTCCAGCCTACGATTCGTATGGAGGAGTATGACAGAACGCTTATCTATAACGATTTATATACCCGGATTGATGAAATACTCCATATGCCGAAAGTGGATAGTGTGGGGAATAAAACGGCAGGAGAAGAGGTTGCAAAAGAAGTCAGTCAGGAATCCAAGGATTATTACATGACCCTTGAGCCAGCCTGTAGTTTCCAGACAGATGGTGGCATGGAATATCGGATGGTAGCAGTGGACCGTGCGTTGGGATCCAGCTTTTATGTATTGATAGGAGTAGAGGATCATGGAAAGACCTGCGCTTTTGTAAATCCTGATCCTTACAATGGATCCGGAGGAGAGTCCAGGTGGATCACTTTTATAGATGAAAATTTGGGATTTAGTTGTCTGGCTCATGGGGCAGGATCCTATGGAAGTTTGTATCGTACAGAAGATGGTGTCAGCAGCTGGGAAATAGTAGGATATCCTTCTGCCAGAGCAAAGTTTGTAGATGGAACTTACTATAATCCTTTTATTATGCCGGAAAAAGTGTATGAAGAGAAAGGGATCCTGTATCTGGAAGTAGGGCAAGGCGCAGATGGTGATTATTATGATGATGAATTAGGATTTTGTCAGGGATTGTATCAGTCATTAGACCGGGGACTGAATTGGAAGTTTGTACAAAATGTGCCTGTTAACAGAGATTATCTTAGCGGAAATTCAGAGGTGGAGCTTGGCACTAATTTGGAAAGTGGGGTTGAGACAGCCTTACAGAACCTGAAAGTTGGCAGATTGCTGCCGGATGGAAAGGCTGCTTATGTTGGAGGCGGAGAAGCCTTTGATAACAGCATGGCAATTCAGGATATTGATATGGACGGACAGAAGGAATTGCTGTTGAATATTGGTGGAACCTGTATGGCTGATATGGGCTATTATGTGTATCAGTTTGATGAAAGTTTGGATGATATGTATCAGTTCCGGCAGGAATTGGTTGTCTGGCCGTCTGCAACCTTTTATTCTAATGGAATTATCATAGCAGAATGCTCCCATAATCATGGTTATTCTGACAATGGTGAATTCTGGCCATATTACATATATGATTATAGCGGTGAGCCAGATGAATATGTAAAACTCTGGGAAGTAGATGCCTGGGAAAAACGATTATATGAAAAAGACTACCAAGGAGTGAAATTCCCGGATAACATTGACATAGATGGGGATGGTATGGTCTATCGGATATCTGTTGAGGAAACCGGGGAGCTTATGCTCATGGACGGTGCTGATTACAAGGACTGGGTTTCTGAGCAGATAGAGGATGGAGAAGAAATAGAGATTGTGTGGAGAGAAATCTGAGTTACTTCAGTAGGGAGTGGTAAGGAAAATAAAAAAATATGTAAGATTAGATACATAAAAGCGGTGAATATAGGTGAAAGGAGGATTGGAATGTAATGGAAGATAAGAAAATCGTCCAATTATTATTTGCAAGAGCAGAGAATGCAATAAGTGAATTGAGTACAAGATTTGGTAAGCAGTTATATCGTATTGCCTATAATATTTTGGAAAATCAATTGGATGCAGAAGAGTGTACCAATGATACTTATTTTGCGCTCTGGAATGCTATTCCGCCTGTATCACCGGATCCTCTGGCTCCGTATGTATACCGTACCGGGAGAAATACTGCTCTAAAGAGATTACATAGGGATACCGCTAAAAAGAGAGATGGCCGATACGATGTTTCTTTAGAAGAACTGAATGGTTGTTTGCCGGGAGGAGATGTGGAGCAGCTGATTGATGCAAGGGAATTAGGACGCACTATGGACCGGTTCTTAGATTCAAAATCAAAGGAAAACCGTTATATTTTCATAAGGCGTTACTGGTTTGGTGATTCTGTAGGTGAAATAGCAAGGGAACTGAAAATGCAGGAAAATGCAGTTTCTGTGAGATTGAACAGAATTAGAAACAGTTTGAAAGAATACCTTGTGAAGGAGGGATACCGTTATGAAGCGTGACGAAATACTAACCGCATTAGATGAAATCAGTAATAAGCACATTAAGGAAGCAGAGAAACCTCCAAAGAAAAAGAAGAGAACTTTTTTAAAGATGGCAGTGGCTGCAGCATTAATCATTGCAATCGGTACTAATATGATGAATGCCCCTATGAGAATTACTGCACATGCTGTTGCTGTTGCTTCCGAATCCAGAATTATGGAAAGACCTGATTCTGATGATTATAAGGACCGTGAAGAGTGGAAGGCTGATTATGAGGTATGGGATACAGGAAGAACGTTACGAAGTGAAACGGCTGCACAGGCTAAGTTGGGATTGGGTTCCTTTTTTGCAGAGGGTAACAGTCAGTTTTTGATGACAGAGAAGAATGAAAATAAGTTATGGTCTCCGGTCAACGCGTATATCGGGTTGGCTATGACGGCAGAGTTGACAGAAGGGGAGACAAGGAAGCAGATACTTGATCTGTTTGCTGTAGAAGATACGGAGACACTCCGTAAACAAGTGAGTGCTGTATGGGAAACTGTGTATCAGGATAATTCCAATGAGGTTTGTGTTCTTGCAAATTCGCTATGGTTAGAAAGTGGTTTACAGTATAACCGGGTGGCCATGGATGCGCTTGCTTATCATTATTATGCTTCCGTGTATCAGGGGGATTTAGGGAGCAGCAAGACCAATAAGGATATTG
>JAFYSG010000129.1 GCA_017559435.1 Lachnospiraceae bacterium | reverse complement strand
ATCGGTGCCCTCCCTGACTGAAATTCTCTCTTTGCAGGCGGGGCTGCCGTCTCAGGCGTCTACTCAATTCTCACTTTCCAACATCCGATACCCAATTCCAATCTCAGTAAACACATAAGTAGGCTGTGCCGGGTTTTTCTCAATCTTGCGCCTAATATTTGCCATGTTCACCCGCAAGATCTGGTTATTGTTGTCCACGTAAGGTCCCCAGATGGCGTTCATCATATATCCGTAGGTCAGTACCCGCCCGGAATTCTCCGCAAGCAGGGTCAGCAGCTGGAATTCAATCTGGGTCAGATGAATTTCCCGACCTTCCAAAGTGATCAGTCGCTTTTCAAAGTCGATCACCAGATCCTTGGCCTTGTAGATTCTGGCATGGGTATTGGGTCTGCTGTGACGCAAAGCAGTGCGGATCCTGGCCATGAGCTCAGAGGTGCCAAAGGGTTTCGTGATATAATCATCAGCACCGGTATCCAGCGCATTGACTTTCTCCTCTTCCTTAGTACGGGCGGAAACCACGATAACCGGATTAGAAGTCCAAGTACGCAATCTGGTCAAAACATCCAGTCCGTCCATATCAGGAAGCCCCAGATCCAATAAGATTACATCAGGACACAGAGAGGCTGTCAGGCTTAACCCTTCTTTACCGGTTCCGGCAGTGGTAACACGATAATTGCCGGCTTCTAAAGAGGTGGTAATAAAGTTGCAGATACTTTTATCATCTTCAATGAGTAAAATGTTGATTTTGGGAGTCATAAGATACCTCTTTTCTTAGTGTTATAGCGAGTTCTTGGGCAGGGTAAAAATAAACTCGGCACCTTCTTCGTGGTTGCGTGCTGTCAGCGTGCCGTGATGGGAAGTTATAATGGTCTTGCATATAGAAAGACCGATTCCCATTCCTTTATGCCCATCGGCGGTTTGCGACGGTGTGTAGGAAGAACCGCTGAACAGATCCTCCGGATGGTTGACAGGAATGCCCTTACCGTAATCTTTTATGGAAAAGGAAACAATTGTCCCCAAATCTTTTACGGTCAGTTCAATGGGGGCTTTGCTGCCGGAGTGTACCACAGCGTTTTCCAATAGGTTAATGATGACCTGCTCTATCAGAATGGCATCCATAGGTAGGAGTAGAAATTCTTCCGGTACGGTGGCCTGAATATCTGTGTCGGGGTAACGTTTATGTAGCTTTTGCAAGGCTTCCGCAATCACTTCTTCTACAGGTTCCAATGAGGTATTGATAGAGAGGTTGTCACCTTTGATCCTGGTGACTGCCAACAGGTTTTCCACCATGTTGAGCAGCCAGTTGGAATCATTATAAATGTTGGTGACAATTTCTTTTTTTTCTTTTTCCGAAAGAAGGGCGGTATTTTCAAGGTACAGGGAGCTGTTACCGATAATACCGGTCAGGGGGGTGCGCAGGTCATGGGAAATGGCTCTGAGCAGATTTGCACGCATTTTCTCTTTTTCGGCGTCAGCCAGTAGCTTTTCACGCTCGGCAATGGCTATCGCCTGGCGCGACAGATGGGAGGTCATTGTGCTGGTGAGCAGGGTAATTGCTGACATGCCCACAAAGGTGATGGGGTAGCCGGTCAGAGTAAAATTAATCTGGAAGTAAGGGTAGGTGAACAGGTAATTGACGCAGACTACTGCAAACAGGGAGCAGCAGATTCCATACCGGTAACCGGTGGTGTAGCGAGAAATCAGTACCAGTGCCAGAATGTAGATCATGGCAATATTGGCGGAGTTTTCCGGCACCACATAATAATACATGAAAGCCAGACCGGTTGCAGCTCCCATGGCAAACAGGGAGATTAACAGGCTGAGTAAATGTTGTTTGGGTTTGGGCAAAGACCATATTTTTTGAGGCATATGGGTAACTCCTTTTTGATGTTTGGTGAGCTTATACAATAGATTATACCGTTTCTTGACCAAGGAAGCAATGTGTGGATGTAAAAAGAATGTTAAGATTTGATGGGCAAATATTAATTTTTGGTTATATTTGTTAAATTTTTCAAGTGTTACTTGCACAGAAGAGGCGGTTTGAGTATACTTAAGGAGATAGATATGGAAGAAAGGCGGTAGATTGTATGAAATGTGGACAAGCCTTGAAGATAGAAAATATGGAAAGTGAGCAGAAGGACAGGCTGTTTTGGCTGGATGTGCTGCGTACTTTGGCTGCCTGTGCAGTGGTGATGATGCATACGCTGACGGGAGCGGTGGATATTATGAACACGGCTGCTTATGAGGATGGGCGCTGGATGCTTTTAATCATGGATATGGTGACCTGGTGTGTGCCGGTATTTTTGATGATTTCCGGCTTCCTTTTCCTGGACCCGGAGAAGGAGATCGGTTTTTGGAAAATGATAAAGAAGTATTGTGTCAGGATCGTGTTGGCCCTTTTACTATTTGGGATTCCTTTCTCTTGTATGGAGTTGATTCTGGCAGAGGGAACCTTTCGGATCGGTATGCTGTGGGAAGGGCTTTGGATGGTACTTACCATGCGCAGCTGGTCCCATCTGTGGTATTTGTATCTGATTCTGGTTTTGTATGCTCTGACGCCTGCTCTCAAGTGGGTGTTAAAACGCTTGCCCTATTGGGGGATTGTGCTGGGTCTGGCGCTTTTATTAGTGGGAAGCAGTGGCCTGCCTTTCCTCAATCAATTTGTGGAAGGGGCAGCATTCCCGGTATTGCCGGATGGATCCATTTATATATTTTATTATATATTCGGATATTGTCTGCACAAAAAGGAGAAGAGAGTGGGGGCAAACAATGTGTTGGTATGGGGCGTTGGGATTGTGATCGTGCTGGGAGAGATGATGCGGGATCGCCTGTTTCGGGGTGCAAGCCTGCAAATGGCGTATAATTATCCACTCACAGTACTTTTGTCCGTAGGCATCATGTTATTTGCCATGAGTTTCAGTGAGCAATTTCAACACAATGGCCGGTCTGTGAAACATAGGAGTGTGCTGAAATACGGAAGAAAGCTGATCGTGCATCTATCAAGGCTAAGCTTTACCATTTACCTGATTCATCCTTTTTTCCTGAATGTAATGTATAAGGCGCTTCACCTGACACCTGTAGACACTGCCGGTGTGATATCGTTGCCGTTGTTCTTTGCCGTTACGTTAATATGTTCCGTCATCAGTGCAGGGATCCTTCTCAAAATAACACCGCTTCGAAAGCATATACTTTAGCCTTCAAAACGGTGTCTGAACTTACATGATATTATTTTGCTGACCAGCGGCCGGAAGCACCACAAGGAAGTACCAGTCCGTTTCCGGTCACAGGTAATCCGATTTCCTGTGCCTCCACATGGCCACCGAAACGTTTGACGATGGCTGTGTTCATCATGTATGACAAAACAGCAGGCTGCAGACCTGTGGTGTAGGAATTGATCAGGAAAAACAAGGCATCCTCCGAGAGAATCTGAGTGGTCAGTTCGATAAAAGGCCAGATACTCTCTTCAATCTTCCAGATCTCACCTTTAGGTCCTCTGCCGTAAGAGGGCGGATCCATAATGATACCATCATATTTATTCCCACGGCGAATCTCCCTTTCCACAAATTTTACACAATCATCTACCAACCAACGGATCGGAGCATCTGAAAGTCCGGAGGAAGCTGCATTTTCCTTAGCCCAACCTACCATACCTTTAGAAGCATCCACATGAGTCACAGCTGCTCCTGCAGCCGCAGCCGAAATCGTAGCTCCACCCGTATAAGCAAACAGATTCAACACCTTCACCGGCTTCCCGGCCTCCCGAATTATCTTTGAAAACCAGTCCCAGTTCACCGCCTGTTCGGGAAAAAGTCCGGTATGCTTAAAACTAAAAGGCTTCAAATGAAACTTAAGCTCCCCATAACGAATTGTCCACTCATTCGGCAGATCAAAAAACTCCCATTCTCCGCCACCCTTAGCACTCCTATGATAATGTCCATTCTTCTTCTTCCACCCACCATGCTCATGAGGCGTATTCCAGATTACCTGCGGATCCGGCCGCACCAATATATAATCCCCCCACCGTTCCAACTTCTCCCCGTTTGAAGTATCCAAAACCTCATAATCCTTCCACTGATCCGCAATCCACATATCTATTTCCTACCTTATCCATATATATCTATTTACCATATAACTAAAAATTAATAAGCACAAGTAAAGTATACAATAACCCCCACACAATTGCAACCCACAATTTTCCTCTGCCCTTCCCAATGCATCTGCCGCCGCTTGCTCCCATGGGCGTCCCTCCTTCCCTACCGCCGGAGTTGCAATTACCCCATTACTTTATCACAACTGCGTATTGACTTGTCGCAATATTCCTTTTATAATAGGTTAAGATTAAGTTAAAAACGATCTTACAGGAGGATTTTTTATGAGTGGCAGTATCGGTTGGATATTGGCGGCCTTTGCGGTGTATCTTTTGATGATGATCGTGATCGGTGCCGTTTATGCTAAGAAAAATACCAGTTCCGAGGACTTTTTCCTTGGCGGCAGAAAGCTTGGGGGTTTTGTAGCAGCCTTGTCTGCTCAGGCTTCCGACATGAGCGGATGGCTTCTGATGGGACTTCCCGGAGCAATTTATCTGGTAGGTGTAGGTGGTGACGGCTGGGTAGCAGTCGGATTGTTGATCGGAACAGTGTTAAACTGGCTGTTGGTTTCTTCCAGATTAAGAAAGTATACGATCAAGGCGAATAACTCGGTGACCTTACCTTCTTATTTTGAAAACAGATTCCGTGATAAGAAGAGAGTGTTGATGACGGTTTCATCTGTGACCATCGTAATCTTTTTCCTGGTGTACTGTGCATCGGCACTGGCAGCAGGGGGACAGTTGTTTGAGTCTATCTTTGGTGTGGATTATAAGATTTCCCTGACTATTGGTGCAGTAGTTATTTTGGTATATACATTCCTGGGCGGATTTTTTGCGGTATGTACCACGGACTTTATTCAGGGAATGTTGATGCTCGTGGCCCTTTTGGCTGTGCCTATCGTGGCTTTGATGGTAATGGGACAGGAGGGGGCAACCATTGCTTCCGGACTTGCAGCCAATACGCTTCCTTCCACAGCAGAAGATTTTATCAATATCATGCGTTTTAAAAACAGTAATAATACTTTTGTGAACATTATCTCCGGTCTGGGATGGGGACTTGGTTATTTCGGAATGCCTCACATTCTGGTGCGTTTCATGGCAGTTCGCAGTGAGAAGGAATTGAGGAAGTCTAAGAGCGTGGCAATCATCTGGGTAGCACTTTCTCTTTTCTTTGCCTGCTTCATCGGTGTGCTT
>JAFYSG010000128.1 GCA_017559435.1 Lachnospiraceae bacterium | reverse complement strand
CCTGATAAGTAGCGTCTTCTACCGCCTTCTTCTCTACTTCCGTCACACCACTGGGCACACACACAGCGATTCTGGGCTTACGGAAAGTCCTCTTACCCAAAGCCTTCTGAATAAAATACTTCATCATCTTCTCAGTAACGGTGTAATCCGAAATCACACCCTGACGCAAAGGACGCACTGCTACGATATTCCCCGGGGTACGACCAAGCATTAACCGCGCATCCTCTCCGATCGCCTTAATCTTATTAGAATCTCTATCGAAAGCCACCACTGACGGCTCCTTTAACACTACGCCTTTTCCTCTGATATAAACCAGTATACTGGCGGTTCCCAAATCAATTCCGATGTCTGTGCACTGCATGTACTGTGTACCCCTTTCTTATGTTGATACTATAATTACATTTCCGCTTCTATATAATATACAAGTCTGTATACAATAATTACCAAATTAAATCAAAATAAACATACGCTTTCAATAAACCTATTATATTATAACCTAAAACATTTATTTTTCATAGTGCTTTTGTAAAATTTTAAAAAATTTTAAGTTCTGCACGCTCCAGCATTTTTTTTACGTATTTTCCTGTATAAGAAGCCGGGCTCTCCGCCACTTGTTCCGGTGTCCCTTGGGCAATCACAGTACCCCCTCGTTCACCGCCTTCCGGCCCGATATCTATGATATGATCTGCCGTCTTGATCACATCCAGATTGTGTTCAATAACCACTACCGTATTGCCGCCGTCTGCCAGCCGATGAAGAATCTCCACCAGTTTGTGTACATCCGCAAAGTGCAGACCTGTAGTAGGCTCGTCTAAAATATAGATGGTCTTACCGGTACTGCGTCTGGACAGTTCGGTAGCAAGCTTGATTCTCTGTGCCTCTCCACCGGAAAGAGTGGTAGAGGGCTGACCCAACTTCACATAGGACAGGCCCACATCATTCAGTGTCTCTATCTTCCTCCGGATCGAAGGCAAATTCTCGAAGAACGGCAATGCCTCTTCTACCGTCATATCCAGCACATCAAAGATACTTTTTCCCTTGTATTTCACATCCAGAGTTTCCCGATTATATCGCTTACCACCGCATACCTCACAGGGAACATATACATCGGGCAAAAAATGCATCTCTATCTTAATAATACCATCACCGCCACAAGCTTCACACCGCCCACCTTTCACATTAAAACTAAAGCGGCCTTTGTTGTAGCCTTTCGCCTTGGCATCGGGAGTAGATGCAAACAGATCCCTGATCTGGTCAAACACTCCCGTGTAGGTGGCGGGATTGGATCTGGGCGTCCTGCCGATGGGAGACTGGTCGATATCTATGACCTTATCAAGCTGCGAGATTCCTTCGATTCCTTTATGCTTGCCGGGTATACATCTGGCCCGGTTCAGATCCTTGGCCAAGTGCTTATACAGAATCTCATTCACCAGAGAACTCTTACCGGAACCTGACACACCGGTGACACAGGTAAATACACCCAAGGGAATTTCGACGTCAATATTTTTCAGGTTATTCTCCTGCGCTCCTAATATCTTCAGGTATCCCACAGGCTTTCGTCTTTCCTCCGGAACCGGAATCTGGATCTTACCGCTGAGGTACTGACCTGTCACAGAATCAGGATGGTTCATGATATCCTCAGCTGTACCGCAAGCCACCACTTCTCCCCCATGGGAGCCGGCTCCAGGGCCAATATCCACGATATAATCTGCTGCCAGCATGGTATCCTCATCATGCTCCACCACCACCAGCGTATTGCCCAAATCCCGCAGGCTCTTTAAAGTATTCAACAATTTATCATTGTCCCTTTGATGCAGACCGATGCTGGGTTCATCCAGGATGTAACACACACCTACCAGACCGGAACCGATCTGGGTGGCCAGACGAATTCTCTGTGCTTCCCCACCGGACAGTGACGCTGTAGCCCGGGCCAGAGACAAGTATTCCAGACCTACATCTTTCAAAAATCCTACCCTGGCCCTAATTTCCTTCAACACCTGCTTACCGATCAGCTGCTGCTGTGTGGTGAGCTTCATATTTTCCACGAAATCATACAAATCTGCAATGGACATGGAAGTCACTTCATAAATATTCTTATCAGAAACAGTCACAGCCAGAGATTCTTTCTTAAGTCGCATCCCTTTACACTCACTGCAGGGGGTAATACGCATAAAGGTCTCATATTCCTGCCTCATGATCTCAGATGCAGTCTCCCTGTACCTACGTTCCACGTTTTTGATCAGTCCTTCAAAGGCTACAGGGTACACACCTTTCCCCCTCTGCCCCTGATAATGCACTTCCACCTCTTTGCCTCCGGTACCATGGAGCAGCACATGCTGAACCTTCTCCGGATATTGTGCAAAAGGCGTATCCAGATCAAAATGATATTCTTTACAAAGGGCCTGCAAAATGGCATGAGAAAAACTGCCCCTATCGGTACAGGACTGCCAGCCCAGAACCGCAATGGCTCCATCATTGATGCTGACTGATTGATCCGGAATCATCAGATCCACATCAAATTCCATTTTATATCCCAACCCAAAACAAACCGGGCAGGCACCGAAAGGGTTATTAAAAGAAAAGCTTCTGGGCTCCACTTCGCTGATACTGATCCCACAATCAGGACAGGAAAAGCTTTGGCTGAAGTTCACCGGCTCTCCTCCGATCACATCCACCACCATAAGCCCCTCTGCCAGCTCCAACACATTCTCAATAGAGTCTGTCAGACGCCTTTCAATCCCAGGCTTCACCACCAGACGATCTACCACGATCTCAATATTATGCTTGATATTCTTATCAAGTTTGATCTCTTCTGTCAGTTCATAGAGACTGCCGTCCACACGCACACGTACATAACCGCTTCTCTTGGCACGGTCAAGCACCTTCACGTGCTCACCCTTGCGGCCCTTCACCACCGGCGCAAGCAACTGGATCCTGGTACCCTCACCCATCTCCATAATCTGATCCACCATCTGATCCACAGACTGCTTGGCGATCACATGCCCACACTTGGGACAATGAGGAATACCAACTCTGGCATATAACAGTCTGAAATAATCATAAATCTCCGTAACAGTCCCCACCGTAGACCTGGGATTACGATTGGTAGACTTCTGATCAATGGAAATGGCCGGCGACAAACCGTCTATCCGCTCTACGTTAGGCTTCTCCATCTGCCCTAGGAATTGTCTTGCATAAGATGACAGAGATTCCATATAACGCCGCTGCCCTTCTGCATAAATCGTATCAAAAGCAAGAGAAGACTTGCCGGAGCCGGACATACCTGTCAACACCACCAGCTCATTTCTGGGAATATCTAAATTGATTCCCTTTAAATTATTTTCATGTGCGCCCCGGATCTTAATATACTCCCGGGGGCGCATCTTCTTGACTTCTTCCATTCTACTCCTCCATATCCAGCAGTCGTTTCTTCAGTTCGATCATCTTATCACGCAGCTCGGCTGCCGCCTCAAAGTTCAGATCTGCCGCTGCCTTCTGCATCTTCTTCTGTACCTCTGCTACCAGCTTCTCCAATTCCTTGCGGTCCATGGATTCCGGATCCTTCTCAAACCGCACCTCTTCCCTGGCGATCTCCTTGGAGATACTGATCAGATCTCTCACAGCTTTCTTAATGGTCTGCGGCGTAATTCCATGCTCCTCATTATACTGCATCTGAATCTTACGGCGACGTTCGGTCTCATCCAGCGCCGCCCGCATGGAATCGGTGATCACATCCGCATACATGATCACATGCCCCTCTGCATTACGGGCTGCACGCCCGATGGTCTGCACCAGGGAAGTCTCACTTCGTAGGAAACCTTCTTTATCCGCATCCAAGATTGCCACCAGAGAAATCTCCGGAATATCCAGTCCTTCCCTCAAAAGATTGATCCCCACCAGCACATCAAACACATCCAGACGCATGTCACGAATGATCTGCGCCCTCTCCAGTGTATCAATATCCGAATGCAGATACTTTACCCGGATCCCTACTTCTTTCATATAATCAGTCAGATCCTCCGCCATCCGCTTGGTCAGCGTGGTGATCAATACCTTATTATGCCTCGAAGTCTCCTTTTTTACTTCTGCGATCAGATCATCAATCTGTCCCTCTACCGGCCGCACATCCACCTCCGGATCCAAAAGCCCTGTAGGCCTTATGATCTGCTCTGTCCGAAGCAGCTCATGCTCCTCCTCATACACCGACGGTGTAGCCGACACAAACATCATCTGATCAATATGTCCCTCAAATTCCTCAAAATTCAATGGCCTGTTATCCAATGCCGAGGGCAGACGAAATCCATAATCCACCAGCGTGGTCTTTCTGGACCGGTCTCCTGCATACATCCCTCGTATCTGAGGAATGGTCATATGGGACTCATCAATAATGATCAAAAAATCATCCCCAAAATAATCCATCAGGGTCTTGGGCGGTTCACCCGCCTGTGTCCCATTCAAGTGCCTGGAATAATTCTCAATCCCCGAGCAAAATCCCGTCTCCCGAAGCATCTCAATGTCAAAATTCGTTCTCTCGCTGATCCGCTGTGCCTCCAGTAGCTTGTCCTCTCCCTTAAAAAACCGAACTTGCTGCTGCATCTCCTGCTCAATATTATCACAGGCCTGCTTGATCTTCTCCTGACTGACCACATAATGGGATGCCGGAAAGATGGAAATATGCTTCAATTCCGCATGTACCCTGCCCGTTAGTGGCTCCACCTCCGTGATTCTGTCAATCTCATCCCCGAAAAATTCCACCCGAATCAGATAATCACCGCCCTGGGCCGGATAAATCTCCACCACATCGCCCATTACCCTAAACGTTCCTCTCTGAATGTCCATTTCATTCCGGTTATATTGGATATCGATTAACTCCCGAAGCACCTGATCCCTGTCCTTGACCATCCCCGGACGCAGCGATACGATCATCTGCATATACTCATCCGGGCTGCCCAGACCGTAGATACAGGACACACTGGCCACCACGATCACATCCTTACGCTCCGTCAGAGAAGCTGTAGCCGACAGTCGAAGCTTGTCGATTTCATCATTGACAGAGGAATCTTTGGCGATGTAGGTGTCTGAAGAGGGAACATAGGCCTCCGGTTGATAGTAATCATAATAAGATACAAAATATTCCACCGCATTCTCCGGAAAAAATTCCTTGAACTCGCCGTAGAGCTGACCCGCCAATGTTTTATTGTGCGCTATTACCAAAGTCGGCTTGTTTAACTGCTCGATGACATTGGCCATGGTAAAAGTCTTACCGGAACCTGTCACACCCAGCAAAGTCTGGAATTGATTACCTTCCTTGAAACCATCCACCAGTGCTTTGATGGCTGCGGGCTGATCGCCGGTGGGCTTATATTCTGAATGAAGTTTAAAGCATTTCTGTGCATCTTGCATAAAGGCCTCCTCCAAAACCAATAAAAAACATCTATTAAAGTATACCACAAAGTCCCCAAAAAGTATAGCCTTTTCAGAACATTCGTTCTATTATTTTAAAACACAGTATTATATTGACGCCCTCCAAACTCCCATGATATAATGAATAAGGTTCATAGACCACTTTTGAAAGGTATCTATATGAAACTTACGAATTATCTGGGCGATAGGCCCTTTTGGCGGGTCACATTAACTTTGGCCCTGCCTATAGCATTACAAAATGTGCTCACCAGTTCTTTTCAGCTGGTGGATACTTTGATGGTCTCTCAGCTGGGTGATGTCACTCTTTCAGCGGTAGGCATGGCCGGACAATGGGGTTGGCTTGCCATGCTCTTAGGCTTTGGTCTGTGCTCCGGCATGTCAGTCTTTGTCTCCCAGTACTGGGGGGTCAGAGATATCAAAGGCATCCGCCGGGTGCTGGGAATGGCTCTGATACTGCTTTTTCTGCTGGCCAGCGGCTTTATGACCCTTGCTCTGGCTGCACCGGAATTTATCATAAGCCTTTTTAACAAAGATCCGGAAATCATCGCCATAGGCAGCCGCTACCTGAGAATCATCTGCTTCTCCTACCCGGCCACTATGCTGACCAATGTACTGGCAACGCTTCTTCGAAACACAGAACAGGTGAAAGCCCCTCTGTACGTTTCCATGGTCACCACCGTGGCCAACGCAGTGATGAACTACGGTCTGATTTTTGGCAAACTGGGAATGCCTCAGCTGGGTGTGGCAGGCGCTGCCATCGCATCCTGCATCTCTGCGTGGATGGGACCGGTTCTTTTGATCCTGATCTCTTTTCTGCAGAAAAATCTGCTGATAGGTCCTGTCAAAGAACTGGCAGCTTTTCATCTGAGAGATCTCCTTGCCTTTATCAGGCGTGCCCTTCCGGTACTGATCAATGAAGGGGGCTGGTCTCTGGGCATTGTATGCCTGAATATGATTTATTCTAACATCGGATACGAACATTATGCAGGCATCACTGTATATAAGACATTTGCAGATCTAAGTTTTGCCTTTTATGTGGGCCTGGGCAACGCCTGCGTGATCATGGTAGGCAAATCCGTAGGACAGGGCAAGATCAGCCGGGCACTGCAGGATGCCAACCGCTTTTCCTGCCTGCTGCCTTTGGCCGGACTTCTCATTGGCGGACTGATGATCACCTTCCGTCATTCCTTGGTCTCGATATTTGCCATGGGTGACAATCTTTCGCTTCTTACCATACAGACTGCTTTGGCGGTCACCGTCTTCTGCGGTCTGGAAGTAGCTTTCAGAAACATCCCCTATGTACAGGTGGTAGGTATCTTTCGTTCCGGCGGAGATACCATTACAGGTATGTTATACGACCTGCTTCCCCTGTGGCTGGTGGCCATTCCTGCTGCCTGGGCAGCCGCCAACCTGCTGCACCTGCCTTTTATCGCAGTGGTAGCCACAGCTTATCTGGCAGAGGATATCCCCAAGGTAATCATGTGTATGAAACATTTTAAATCCCGCAAATGGTTAAAACCGGTGACCAAAGAAGGAAAAGCCGGTCTGGAATCCTATAAAAATCAAACTGGAGGCAATATGGTATGAAAAGTTTTGAAATAAAGACCAAAATATTCTTTGGAGAGCAGGCACTGGATCACCTGAAAGACATCCCTTACCGCAAAGTATTGATCATCACCGACCCCTTTGTAGTACAAAGCGGCATGATTCAGATGATTACAAATCCCATGGAAGAAGCCGGCATTACATATGATCTGTTCAAAGAAGTAGTGCCTGATCCGCCTATCGACAAGATCAGTCTGGGCGTAAAAAAGATGCTTACCTACAAACCGGAGGCCATCGTAGCCGTAGGCGGCGGTTCCGCCATCGACTCCTCCAAGGCCATCCGTGAATTTGCCTTACAAATAGAGAACTATGGAGAAGTTCCATTGATCGCCATTCCCACCACCAGCGGTACCGGTTCTGAAGTTACTTCTTTTGCCGTAGTATCCGATCGGGCAGCAGAACGCAAGGTTCCTTTGGTGTCCAAGTCACTGACTCCGGAAGAGACCATACTGGATGCAGAACTGGTCAAAAGCGTCCCTCCCGCCATCACTGCCGACACCGGAATGGATGTCTTTACTCATGCTCTGGAAGCCTGCGTCAGCACTGAGCGCAATGAGTTTGCCACTGCTCTGGCTGAAAAGGCCATTGAAATCTGTGGTGTATTTTTGCTGCGGGCTTATCTGGATGGCAATGACACCCACGCAAGACAGAAGATGCATGTGGCATCCTGCCTGGCCGGACTGGCTTTCAACTCGACTTCATTGGGATTAAACCACGGAATGGCTCACCAGCTGGGCGCCATCTTCCACATTCCTCACGGCCGCGCCAATGCCATGCTGCTGCCTCATATCATCGAGTTTAACAGCGACATCAACAAACACAGTAAGAGCCGCCCGGAATACCTCCCGGCAGTAAAAAAATATGCCACTGTCGCCCAGATCCTGGGCTTAAGCAGCTACAACAAGATCATGACAGTCCGTTCCCTGGTAAACTGGGTTCAGTTCATGCTTAAAGAGATGGACATTCCCCTGTCTATTTCTCAGATGGGCACCATTACACAAAAAGAATACATGGAAAAGATCGACGACATGGCAGAAGCCGCACTGTTGGACAGCTGTACAGCTACCAATCCCAGAAAGGCAACGAAAGAAGATGTGATCAAGATATATAAAGAGCTGTGGGACTAGCCCACAGCTCTTTATTTCTTGATTTTATTCACATAGACCACATAAGCATTATTCCGCAACACGGTAATAAACTTTGCCAGTCTCTCATACAAGGGTTCCGCCTTGTCCCCAAACTTATTTCTAACAGCCACACCAATCTCATAGACAGTTCTCTGTCCATCTATCTGCATCCAGATAAAAGATCCAAACTCGTCCAGATCAATAAAGGAGAATTTAGGTTTACGAAAGATCAGCTGGGCAATGCGGTTGAAGAAGCCGGTATTGGCCACTTTGATCACAACCAATCCGTTTTCTTTCTCTTCCCAAGAAAACCGTTCGTTATGCTTGGGAATATAATCCAAATAATTCTCTTTTTCCTTCGCCATGAGCACTCCTTAGGCTTTCTTCTTATCCTTCTTTGCAATTGCGTAACAAAGTGTACCACAGAGGATTGCAAAGAATACCAGACCGCCGATATTTCCCAGGTTCACAGTATCGGAGATGTTGATGATATCACCTACTGACTGACCATTTACTTTGATGATGGCCAGAACTGCAAGCATGATACCTACCAGGCCTTCGCCGGCGATGAGACCGGAGGAGAAAAGAACACCCTTGTCAATCTGTTCTTTTCTTTCTTCTTCGGACAATGTCTTGGCTTTTCTCTTTTCAAAGTAATAACGGATCAGGCCGCCTGCCAACATAGGGGTACTCAAGTGAATGGGCAGGTACAGTCCTACTGCAAAAGGCAGAACCGGAATAGCCAGGATCTCCATGACAATGGCAAGGCCGGCACCGGCAAATACCAGATTCCAGGGAAGGTTGCCGCCAAACACGCCTTCTACCACCATCTTCATCAGGGACGCCTGCGGTGCAGAAATCGCGGCACTGCCAAATCCCCACGCCTCGTTGAACAGGTACAGGATCGCTCCGATGGCAATGGCTGACACTACAGCACCGATCAGCTCACCGATCTGCTGCTTCACAGGTGTGGAACCTACGATATAACCGGTCTTTAAATCCTGAGACGTATCACCTGCCATAGCTGCAATGATACAGATAACGGAACCGATAGCGATGGCTGCGATCATTCCATCTACGCTGATCATGCCCGTTGCTTTCAAAAGCATGGAAGCAATCAGCAGGGTGGCGATAGCCATACCGGATACCGGGTTGTTACTGCTTCCCACGATACCTACCATTCTGGAAGATACGGTGGCAAAGAAGAAGCCAAATATTATAATGATAACCGCGCCAAATAAGGTCACAGGAATGGACGGAATGAGCCACATGGCAATGGCACAGGCACCGATTCCCAATAATACAAACAGCATAGGCAAATCTTTGCTGAGACGGTTTGTCTCAGTGGCCTTAGAACCCATGGCTTTGATGGCCTTGCCAAAAGTACTTACGATCATGGGAAGAGATTTCACCAGACTGATGATACCTCCTGCTGCCACAGCACCGGCACCAATGTAACGGATATAGTTGCTCCACAGATCCCAAGTGCCCAGCTCTGCAATCTCCGGCCCGCCAAAGGAGGAGAGAAGCGGCATGATCACAAACCATGCAACAGTACCGCCCGCAAACAGATAGGAGGATACTTTTAATCCACAGATATAACCCACACCTGCAAGAGCCGGAAGCACATCTGCACCGATTCCGGATCCTTTATAAGCCTTGATAGAATAATCCACCTCACTGGGGAACAGCTTCAGACCATCAGCGATAAACTTATACACTGCTGCGATACCCAGACCGGAGAATACAGTCTTCGCCGAAGAACCGCCTTTCTCACCGGCCAGAAGCACTTCTGCACAAGCCACACCTTCCGGATAGGGCAGTGTCCCATGTTCCTGCACAATCAGGGCATTCCGCAGAGGTATCATGAAAAGCACCCCGAGAATACCACCGCACAAAGCGATCAAAGCAATCTCCACAAGTCCCGGCTTGTCCGCCAAGCCTTCGTTGGCCCACATGAAAAGCACCGGCATGGTAAAGATTGCACCTGCCGCCAGGGATTCTCCCGCCGAACCAATAGTCTGCACCACATTATTCTCCAAAATAGAGTCACGCCTTAACACAAAGCGGATGATACCCATAGAAATAACTGCTGCCGGAATGGACGCCGATACAGTCATACCCACACGAAGTCCCAGGTATGCGTTGGCACCGCCAAAAATTACCGCCAAAATGATACCCAGTGTAATGGAAGTCACCGTCAGCTCCGGAACTACCTTGTCCGCCGGTATATACGGTTTGAATTCTTTTTCCTTGTTCATTTCTTAAATCCTTTCTCTAATACATCTTTGTACAATTACAAATAAATTACAATCTTAAACATTTTAACACATTTCTTATAGGCTTTCAACAAAAAAATTAACTTCCACCCATTTTCTAAACAAACCGCAAAGGCTTGAACCGGCTGAAAAGAAAATATTAAAGCCCATAAGGCAATATGTCTGATCACGCTTTGCGCGCAAGTCTTGCCATTTTGGGCTTTGCACTTTGCTCGAATGCCTCAGGAGCGTCCCACGCTACTTCAGAAGTTCACCCAGAACCTCTTTTGCCTTTTCCAGTTGGTTATCCGGCCTCTCGGGATCTGAATAATAAGCTTCTCCATCAAACACACACTCCACATCCGGTTCCACTCCAGTACCATGGATATCATTCCCATTAGGCGTGAAATAACTGCTGATAGTCACTTTTACGGCAGACCCATCAATCATAGGAATTACTGACTGCACAATCCCTTTCCCATATGTGGTAGTACCCACCAACGTCCCGATTCCATAATCTTTCACAGCTCCCGCCAGAATCTCAGAAGCCGATGCCGAATTCCCATTGATCAGCACCACCAAAGGCACTTCCAACTGTTTGGTTCCATCGCAGGAATATTCTTTTCGCTGCCCATATTTGTCTTCCGTGTAAACGATCAAACCTTTAGGCAAAATTTTCTGTGAAATCTTTACCACCGCATCCAAACTGCCACCGGGGTTACCGCGTAGATCCAATATCAAGCCTTTCATATCGTTGCCTCTGGCCATAGCCAAGGCCTCTGCAAACTGATCCACTGTAACATCATCAAATTCTGAAATAATGATATAAGCCATGCCGTCTTCCAGCATTTCAAATTCCACTGTAGGAATATTTACCTTGCGGCGCTGAACGTCAATACTCAGGTAATCTGTCTCTCCCTCTCTCACAACGGTCAGATTCACCCAGGAGCCCTCATCCCCCTTGATCCTGGACACCACTTCTGTCAGGTCCAGGCCATAGGTGTTCTCACCTTCCACCTCGTAGATAATATCTTCCTCCCGAAGCCCTGCTTCCTGGGCAGGAGTTCCATCGTACACTTTAATGATCTTGGGATAAGAAGTGGTGGTATCCAGACTGACACCAGCACCGATACCATAATAAATGCCCTGGGTCTGCTGCATCAGCGCTTCCAGTTCTTCCTGGGTATAGTAATCCGAATACATATCTCCCAGAGAAGCGATCATACCACTGTAAACTCCTTCTTCCAAAGCCTTTGTACTGATATCCTCGTCTTTATAATAATTCTTCCTGATCAAATACTCTATTGTCTGCATCTTCTCAAGCATTTCTGCAGTCACCATGGTATCATATTCCGTCTCTTGTGCTCCGCTCTGCACAGAAAAGTTGTTCTTTACTATGATCAGCCTATATACCTGATACCCGGCACATATTCCACATATAAGTACAAGCATCAGAACCAGACCTGTTGCCATGCCTGTGAGGAACGATTTACGTTTGGCTTTCCGTATCCAATCTCTATCCACATTCGGCTCCATATCCAAGGCTCCTTCCATTCCTCAATTATTTAGACAGGTAATTCCAGGGCGACACATAAGACCCATTCAACCGCACACTGAAATGCAGATGATTACCTGTGGATCTTCCGGTAGATCCCACCTCTGCAATCTTCTCTCCTGCTATTACCACATCATTGGCGGATACATGCAGTTTGGAGGCATGCATATATATGGTATACAATTCATCACCATGGTCGATCATCACATAATTACCCATGGTAGAACTATAAGTGGCTGCAATCACCCGACCATCATAGGCTGCATAGATTGCAGTACCCTTGGGTGCTGCAAAGTCCACACCATTGTGGAACTGTGGCACATTAAGAATAGGATGGATTCTGTTGCCATAATCATCCGAGATTCTTGTATAGGATGCCAACGGGAAAGCAAACATGCCGCCATCATATTTCAGCGCATTTTGGCTCTGCAGCTTCTTCTTGGCCTCAGTCACTGCTTTCTCCATCTGGATAATGATCTCATTCTGCTCGGCAATATCCTGCTCGTATTCCTTGATCGCCTTCTGTTTATTTTTAATATCAGCCTCATAACGAATGATTTCCTGATTTTTCTGGGAAATCAACTCTTCCACTCGAGCCTGTTCTTCTTCCACGCTCTTCTTCTGGCCGTCCAGGATCTCTTTCTCCAGCTCCAGACCTTCTTTGCACAGCTGGATATATTCACAGTTCATCTGATATTCTTCCCACATTTTCTGGTCATAAGCATAGATGCTGTTAATATAATCAGCTTTGTTCAGAAAATCACCGATACTGTCGGAGGATGCCAACAACTCCCATATAGAAGCAATGGAACCGGCCTCATACATAAATCTTATGCGGGTACGCATGGAAACATACTGTTTTGCTACTGTCTCCTGGGCTGCTTCCAGTTCATCCTGGGTCTGGGCAATTTCAGCTTCCTTGGTTATAATCTGATTCTGTAAATAGGTAATATTATGTTCCATATCAGCCACATTCTGATCCAGCTTGGCCACATAATTTTTCAGATTACCCTTTTCCGCCTCCAGTTCCTTTTTAATCTTCTCCAGATTGGTAATATTATTCTTTAGGCTGTCTTTTTGTTTCTTGGCATCCTTAATCTGCGCCTCCATCTGCTTAATGCTTTCAGAGGTCACATTGGATGCTTTCACCGAAAGCGCTGCATTTGCCATCATGGTACACACCAGAAGCAGTGCAGCACATATTGTCACTCTTCTCTTCATCTTACCTCACTGTGATTTTTCAAACTTTAGTTCTATACATGCAAATGTTTTCTTACTGTTATGACACTTCCCAGGAACCCGATTCCCACACCTACGATCAGTGATACCGGCAAAAGCAGATGGAATATCTCTTCCACTGAAAGAAAGTTCAGGATACTGGTGAGCATAGTAAAGCGCTCCGTCACATAGGTAAGCACCTTATTATACAGACTGTGGATCATAAGCAGGGGCACTGCCGCACCTACCAGACCAATGAGCATACCCTCCAACACAAAAGGTGCTCTTACAAAAAAGTCCGTTGCACCGATATATTTCATAATATTAATCTCTTCACTTCGTACAGAGATTCCTATGGCTACAGTGTTGCTGATCAGGAAAATGCTGACTGCCAGCAGGATTGCTATGATACCTATCGATACATAAGCGATCAGCATATTGGCACCACTTAAGGTATTGGCCAATACAATAGACTTGTTCACATGGTCCACACCGGAGATAGACTCGATATAAGTAACCAGAGCTTCCTGTTTAGCCACATCAGTCATGTAAGCATCAATTCTGTCCAGACCATCCAAAGGATTCTCTGTAAATCCGTCTTCGTAACCTCTCAAATAATCTTTGCTGAATTCTTTCCAGGCATCAACCGCAGAGATAAATTCTGTTCTCACTACCTCTTCCTTGCGGTCATCGATCATCTCCTGAATCTGCTTCATGCGTTCTTCTGTGGTTCCCTCCACAAAGAAAACAGATACACATACTTCCTCCTCCGCAGTCTGCACTATATGCTGGAAATTGGTCATGATCGCATAAAATAAACCCAACAGAAACAGGCAAGCTGAAATAGTTGCCACAGATGCCAGCGAATACCATTTGTTACGGAAGATATTCACAAATCCTTGCTTAATCGTATAGATAATCGTACTAATCTTCATCAATGTATTCACCTTCCTCCTGATCACTGACAATAATGCCCTTCTTCATTGCTATGACACGTTTCTGCATGGCATTTACAATCTCTCTGTTATGGGTGACAACGATGACCGTAGTTCCCTGCTCATTAATCTCTTCCAATAACTGCATGATTTCCCAGGAATTTTTAGGATCCAGATTACCTGTAGGCTCATCAGCCAGAAGAATGGACGGACGGTTCACCAATGCTCTGGCCAAAGCCACTCTCTGTTGCTCCCCGCCGGATAGTTGCTTGGTTTTTGCTTTGTATTTGCCCGCAAGACCTACAGTTGCCAGAATAGTAGGCACATTCCTGCGGATCTCATTAATGGGCGTCTCTATGATACGCTGGGCAAAAGCCACATTTTCATAGACATTCCTGTCGTTCAGCAGACGGAAGTCCTGAAATACCACGCCCAGATTACGTCTAAACCTAGGGATCTGTCTGTGCTTCAACTCAGCCAGATCTTGCCCCATCACATATACCGCACCGCTGGTGGCCGTCAGCTCACGCAGCAGAAGCTTGATCAATGTAGACTTGCCGGACCCACTGTCTCCCACGATAAAAACAAACTCACCCTGCTTGATCGAAAGTGTAATATCATTGATGGCCGGGGAACCGGTAGAATAGGATTTGCTCACATTCTCCAGATAAATAATACCGTTTTCTTCCATGATCTTCTCTTGTTTTCTTCTTAAAAATTCCTTGTTCGCCATAGTATCTCCTGTTAATACTGAGAGTTCTCTATATATTTCATGTACTTTACCACCATCAGAGCAATCTTAAAAGTAATCGCATCTTCAAATACTCTAAGATCCAGCCCTGTGCTCTTCTGCAATTTATCCAAACGATACACCAGTGTATTCCTATGGATAAACAATTGTCTGGAAGTCTCAGACACATTCAGACTGTTCTCAAAAAACTTGTCAATGGTAATTAATGTCTCTTCGTCAAAATCGTCCGGGCTCTTTCCTCCGAAGATCTCCCGGATAAACATTTTACACAGCGGAATTGGAAGCTGATAGATCAGCCTGCCGATTCCCAGTTGGTTGTAAGCAATGATATTTCTCTCATCAAAGAAAATCTTGCCCACAT
Source organism: Lachnospiraceae bacterium (assembly GCA_017559435.1). Taxonomy (GTDB): domain Bacteria; phylum Bacillota; class Clostridia; order Lachnospirales; family Lachnospiraceae; genus Acetatifactor. The sequence continues at coordinate 4,387 of JAFYSG010000128.1, read as the reverse complement.
CCAGAGCCATCTTAGCCTCTTTGTAAGAGCGGCTAACTTCTTTGATCTCACGCACCACAGTACCGTAAGCAATTCTTACATTCCGGAGCCCTTCTTTCTCCAGGCTGCTCTGCAAGTTTTCAGCGGCCTTTTCGATCTCCCGGTTGGCAGCGGCTTCTGACAGATCCTTCACGATAATGACACTATTCTCGTCTACTACAGTGACAAAATCCTTGCTGCCGGCTCCAAAATGTCCTCTGGTCAGCTCCAGAGCATTATTATCTCTCCCATTGTCGCATTCCACGATCATAACCACGCGAGGAGTGTCTGTCTGAATGTGCAGCTTCTTGGCACGACTGTAGATATCCACCAGAAGCAGGTTGTCCAACAAAAGATTTTTAATAAAATTATCTTTATCAAAACGCTCTTTGTATGCCACCAATAGATTCTGAATCTGGAAAGCCACCATCTTGCCTACCATGTAAACATCTTCACCACTGCCGCTCACAACCAATATGTACTCCAGCTGCTGTTCATCAAAAACCTTGAAATACTGATACCCCTGAATCTCCTGAGAATCAGCTGGAGAAAGTGCGAAATCCACCGCTGCCCGGGAACAACGGCCAAGATCCATAGTCGCCGCCACTTCCTTGCCATCCACATCCATCACACTGAGCTCTACCCTGGCGATACCTTTCAACCCATCGATGGTGTTCTGTAAAATCTGATTTGAAATCATAAAAAAACCCGCTCCTTTAATCGACTTTTTAGTCGTAAAAACTAGACTTTTGCCAAAAAAATGCTTTAATACAAATTTACAAAAAATGCGACAAAATTGCAAGTGTTTTTTATGCATTTTTTACTTTTTATTACAAATTTATTTTCTGCGGATCACTTTCTCCCCAATTTCAATTTTCCCGGCCTTTAAAAGATTTCCAACAGCTCTTTTGAACTCATTTTTGCTCATGCCGGTCTCTCTCTTGATGATCTCCGGAGATACTTTGTCATTGAAAGGAAGAACACCATCATAGCTGTCAATGATACGCAAAACTTCTTCTGCGTCCTTCTCCATCTGCACATGGGCTTTCTCCCGGATGCCTAAAGTAAGGCGGCCATCATCCAGCACCTCCACTACCCTGGCCTCGATGTCCTGTCCGATCTCCACCTTACCGTACAGCTCACGCTTGGGAATCAGCGCAGAATATTGGTTGTCCACCGCCACGAACGCACCGAACTCCTGACTGATCAGGTATACCCGGCCGGTCACCTTGTCTTCCTTATGATAAGGACTGTTGCTCAAAAGGTCAGGATACACATTCATGGTAGCACATAGTCTGCCACTCTTATCGATATACATGGACACCAGCACTTCTTCACCCTCACTGACCCTTCTGGTCTGCTGCTTGAAAGGAAGCATCAGATCCTTCTCCAGCCCCCAGTCCAAGAATGCTCCGAACTTGCCGGTCTGTGCTACCCGAAGCACAGCCACACAGCCCATCTGAAGCTTGGGCACATTGGTGGTAGCGATCAGGCGGTCCTTGGAATCACGATAGACAAATACTTCTATCTGATCTCCTACTTTGCTGCCCTGAGGCACCTGCTTCATGGGAAGCAATATCTTTTCATCCTGCTGCTCTTTAGAAGGGGCTACATATACCCCGAACTCTACGATCTTTACAATTTCCAGCTTCTGTGTTTCACCTAATCTGATCATGACTACTCCTTTATATGTCTACTTAAACTCCACATTTACATATGGTTTCCCTTCTTCACTGCGAAGGGACACTATCATCCCGTCCTCAGTTTCCACAATGTAGGGATAGAGCTTATCCCCCAGAAATGCCTGCTTCTTATACTCAGCTCTAAGCTGACGGATTCCCTGTTTTGCCACAGCTCCTTCCGGCAGACAATCCAGGGCCATAGCAACATACTGTCCATTATTTACATGATGATTCGTATCCAAATGATGCTTCTTTACAATGACAGTTTCTCCCTGTAACCCACCTTCGGGAACAGCAATTTTCCTGGATACATAATCCATCTCAAGCTTAGGATCCAACCCATACCGCTCCACCATATCCTCAGGTGCTGCCACAGGCTTCATGGTCTGCGTATTCAACAGACTCCACAGGCTGTTTGCTTTTGCAACATACTTCCCTTCCTTATCTTTCATAAAGAAGTTACGGCCTCCCATAAAACTTTTAAAATCATAGGGAAAAGTCCCAATCTGTACATCCTCGCAAAGCATGGGATAACGCTCCACCACAATCTGCCAGGAAGACAGCACCCAGACCAAGCGATGCTCCTTCATATACTTCACACCCAGTCCCAACATTTCCGATTGAAACGTAGAACAGTCTTGAAAATAATTCAACAAAGCCGCCAGTGTCAACCTGCCTTCACTATCAGTCTCACTGTATCTTATCTTTCCGTCAAATGTATAATACATACAATTCCTCACCATTTAAAATTTCACATTTTTCATTATGGCATATTTGAAGACATATTGCAACATTCTTAAAGAAAATAAAAGTATTACCAATTATTGACATCTCAGCCAACTAAATCTGACAAAGGCTTGATGGTATAACCCATCTCTTCCCACTTGGTGATCAGTTGATCTAAAATCTCTGCATTGGTTTGGGAAGTATTGTGCAACAGCACAAGCGCACCCGGATGAATTCTCTTGGTCAATGTTGCAATGGCGTCCTCAGGCATGGGCTGATTATCTGTATACCAATCCACATAAGCCAGACTCCACAAAACCGTGGCATATCCCATATCCTTACTCCACTTCAATGTCTGGGAATAACATATTCCCTCAGGCGGACGAAAATACATAGAAATTTCTGCACCGGTCACCTCGTTGAACTTCTTCTTGACAGAGTTCAATTCTTCCTTAAATGCAGCCTCGTCAAGTTTCGTAATGTCGGGATGATTGTAGCTATGGTTTCCCACTGTATGTCCTTCCTCAACCATTCGCTTGGCCAGCTCCGATTCTGTCTCCAGAAAATGACCGGTCACGAAGAAGGTTGCCTTCACATCATGAGTCTTCAAAGCTGTCAAAATTGCATCCGTATTACCATTCTCATAACCACAATCAAAGGTCAGATAAATCACATTCTCGTTGGCAGCACCTACATAATACGCATTATATTCCGCTAAATTTTTAGAAGTTTCATTTCCCCACGGCTGCAAACCTGTTTCCCGATAAGCCAGTCCCCAGCTTCTGCCGTCTGCCTTCAGAGCGGGATACCCATCTGCCACCGGATTATAGGGAGCCGACGTCTCTGTAGGTTCTTCCGTTGCAGAAGACTCCGTCATCGACGGTTTCTCATCCGTTGCATGTTCTTCTAATTCTGTAGAAGATTCCTTAGAGATCGGAACCTCTGTAGTTATGGGTGTCGGATTCTTTGCCTCGTCGCACCCAGCCAAAAGACCTGCCATAAGCAGCGCCAATACAGTCATCGTATATTTTTTATGTATCTTATTCATCTTCTTTCTATTTTTTATTGTACCTTTATCATATCATACTTTTCTATAAATCCATAGTTACTTTTTGCAAATAATATATTTTTAATATTTTTGTAATAAAGCTTGTTTTCTAACCTTCTAAATTGAATCTTCGTATATCGCATCGAAGATGATATTCCTGTTCTTAAGATAAAAATAAGAAAAAAGTATTGCTTTGTCCGACAATAATAGGTATAATATTAACAAAATCAGGAATAAAAGGAAATATAATGAAACGACTAAGTAGGCTTATTTCTATTATATTAGCAGGTGTGGCTGTAGGATGTCTGCTAAGCGCCGGTATTCTTTATCTGGATGGCACAAAGGATGATATCCAATCAGAGCAGCTCCTGGACGCCTTTCGGACAATGGCACAGGAGGAAAGTGAACAAACACAGGAAGACCAAGCCGGTTCTTCGGATGCAGCCACGGAGCCACAGGATACCCAGGAAAGTACTGCTCAAACCGACAGTTCTTCCACTGTCTCCGATTACACGGAAAGCACCGAGACCACAGAAGAAGTACCTGCTGTAGTCAATCCTTATGCAGATAGTTATCTGGCCAATGATGACATGGTCGCCTGGCTTAAGATACCGGACACTGTGATCGACTACCCGGTCATGTGGACACCTAAGGACGAGAATTATTACTTATACCGCAGTTTTGACAAGAAAGAAAACAAAAACGGATGCTTAATTCTGGATACAGACAGTTCCTTAAAACCGCTGACCACGAACCTGATCATCCACGGTCACAATATGAAATCCGGAGCCATGTTTGGCAACCTGACCGATTATGAGGACAAGAAGTATTACGAGAAGCATAAACAGATCATCTTATATACGCCGGAGTGTCAGCGCAACTATGAAGTGATCGCAGTCTTCCGCTCTCAAGT
>JAFYSG010000127.1 GCA_017559435.1 Lachnospiraceae bacterium | reverse complement strand
AGCCCCTGTCTGCGGGTGCATTTGTGGGTCGCGCTCCGGCCAAACTGTTACAGGTATTAGTATATAATCCGCAGCGCATCACGGGTGCAGTGTGCAGTAAATTCAGTGGTCTGTCTGGTGACTTCTCCATCAGTATGGATCCAGAGTGGCTGTGAGGCTTTGATGTGTATATGGGCAGCACGGTAAGGTGTGACGCCCTTGAACATATAGTGTTTGCCGGCAAAAGCAGTAGGCAGTGCCAAAAGCACAATCAGTTTAGGGATATCTCCTATGGCGCAAAGGTTCATGATACCGTCATTGGCATCGGCATCCGGGCAGAATTTGAAACCGCCTCCCTGATAACGGTGATTCATGCAGGCGATACACAGGAGATTATGTATGTGTACAGGTGCCTTGCCGTCCAGTTCAATCTCGCATGAAGCCTTGCGGGCAGTGATCAGTTGTTTTAAGGCAATGCCCAGATAGGTCAGTTTGCCGAGACCGATCTTGTTACAGAAGGCCTTGATCTTAGAGTGCATGGATTCTTCGCAGACAGCTGCATCGAAACCGATTCCGCAGCTTACTGCAAAGCGTCTTGTCTCACCGTCCGGGTATGTAATGGTGCCCATATCCATGGAATGCACCGTTCCGGAATGCAGGATGCGGTCTAAAGCCAGAGTGGGATTTTTGGGGATCTTTAAGTCTCTGGCCAGGTCATTGCTGGAACCGGTGGGGATATAGCCGATGGTGATACGGGAAGGATCTGTCATACCCTGCAATGCTTCATTTACTGTGCCGTCGCCGCCCAGAATGATCATGGTCTGGTGTTCGCCTTGAGCCACATTTTCGGTGATTTCATGGGCAAGGCGTGCCACATCGCCCGCCTCCCTGGAGAAATAGGAGCGGTAGGTGATACCTTCTTTATGTAAAGCCGGTTCTACGATTTCTTTCCACAGCTTCAGTCCTTTGCCGGAGCGGGATGCGGGGTTGATGATAATATGGTACATTGGACACCTCATTCTTTCGTTGCTTGCGCTTTATCTGTGGGTGAGCGCTTTAAAAAGCAGGCTCATTCTTTTAACCATTTTACCACACTTTGTAAAAATATCCTATCCCCAGTTTCGGGGAAAGTTGGAAATTTTTCTTGAATAAAATTTTACTTTGCATTCTGCAAAATCTATGTTATAATGATTTTCATAGTTTACCGCATTAAAGCGAGAACTCTAGAATGTAAGGCTACCGATGAAGGAGGAAGACAATGTATTCTTTGGATGATGTAAGAAATGTAGATCCCGAAGTGGCTCAGGCCATTGTGGACGAGCAGGAGAGGCAGAACAGTCATATAGAGCTGATCGCTTCTGAGAACTGGGTAAGTAAGGCAGTGATGGCTGCTATGGGCAGCCCCCTGACCAATAAATATGCGGAAGGATATCCGGGAAAGAGATATTATGGCGGATGTCAGTGTGTAGACGTGGTGGAGACACTGGCGATCGAGAGAGCAAAGGAGCTGTTTGGCTGCGATTACGCTAATGTACAGCCTCATTCCGGTGCTCAGGCCAACATGGCAGTGCAGTTTGCTGTTTGTAAGCCCGGCGATACCATTATGGGTATGAACCTGGATCACGGCGGACATCTGACACACGGAAGCCCGGTGAATATGTCCGGTAAATATTTTAATATTGTGCCTTACGGTGTAAACGATGAAGGTTTCATTGATTATGATAAACTGCGTGAGATCGCACTGGAAGCAAAACCGAAACTGATCATTGCCGGTGCTTCCGCTTATGCGCGTACCATCGACTTCAAGAAGTTCCGTGAAGTGGCAGATGAGGTGGGTGCTGTACTTATGGTAGATATGGCCCACATCGCCGGTCTGGTGGCAGCAGGACTGCATCCAAGCCCTATTCCTTACGCAGATGTAGTGACCACCACTACCCACAAGACCTTGCGCGGCCCCAGAGGCGGTCTGATCCTGTGCAACAAGGAAGCTGCTGAGAAGTACAACTTCAACAAAGCCATTTTCCCCGGCATCCAGGGCGGTCCTCTGATGCATGTGATCGCAGCCAAGGCAGTATGCTTCAAGGAGGCCTTAAGCGAAGAGTTCAAGGCTTATCAGCAGGCCATTGCAGATAATGCTCAGGCTCTCTGTAACGGGCTGATATCCAGAGGCATCAAGATTGTATCCGGAGGTACGGACAACCACTTGATGCTGGTAGATCTGACCACCTACGGTCTCACCGGTAAAAATGTGGAGAAGCTCTTAGACGCTGCCCACATTACCTGTAACAAGAACACCATTCCTAACGATCCTCAGTCTCCGTTCGTTACCAGCGGTATCCGCCTTGGAACCCCTGCTGTAACCTCCAGAGGCATGAACACCGAGGATATGGACAAAATTGCCGAGGCCATCGCAATGGTGATCAAGGAAGGGGAAGCTGCAATTCCTGCAGCACGCGCTATAGTTCAGGAACTTACGGATAAGTATCCGCTGGTGTAGTTACCTGCTAAAGTTTCCGCCCGGGAGGGGCAAGTATTCGCATTACGGCACGCTCTCGCTCCGTAAAAAACCTAGCATCCGACGTTTTTCAAGGGCCTCCATGCGAACAATTGCCCCTCCCGGGCTGCCCTAATGCATAACTACAACGGATGATTATAGTAGTTTGGAATTATATAGCAGATTTTAACAGCGTATTAAATATAGTATCTTTCAACATTATGTTCAAATATAAATTAATAACGATCAATATTGTTGAAGGGATAGTCAAGTAACAGCGGGAGAGGGGGAGGGCCTCTATACACACCCCTCCCCCCGCGTCACTCGCCCTTATCCCTCTCTTAACAATTTTAATTTTCCCCCTTGCAATTTTAAATAGACTGTGGTAGAATATCCCTCATCGGAAAACATGTGTCCGCGAGTGAGAAACATTGCGGAAAATGTTTGAGCAATTTTGACAATAGTATAAAACAAGAAAAGGAAGCAGGATATACCAATGGGAGAGGCAGCCAAGTATTATGTGGTCCGGCGTAAGGCAGTGCCTGAGGTTCTTCTTAAGGTGGTAGAAGTGAAGCGGCTTTTAGAATCGGAGAAGGTTTCTACGGTTCAGGAGGCAGTTGATGCGGTTGGGATCAGTCGAAGTTCCTTCTATAAGTATAAGGACGATATTTTTCAGTTTCATGATAACTCACCGGGAACGACTATCACACTTACATTTGACATGGATGATGAACCGGGGCTTTTGTCGGATGTACTGAAGACAATTGCAGATTATCAGGCAAACATTTTGACCATCCATCAGAGTATTCCGATCAATGGGATCGCATCTTTGAGTCTGAGTGTACAGATTCTTAAGACCACCGGTGATATTTCCAAGATGATCGAGCAGATGGAGGAGCAAAAGGGTGTGCGGCGTGTTAAGATATTAGCGAAGGAATAAGGTCAGGCACTTGCCTGAAATAATGGAAAGAATAGAGGAGAAAAGGCATGATTAACGTAGCGGTTTTAGGATACGGCACAGTGGGAAGCGGTGTAGTAGAAGTAATTGAGAGCAATAAGGAGCTGATCAGTAAGAGAGCAGGAGAGCAGATTGAGGTGAAATATATTCTGGATCTGCGTGATTTCCCCGGGGATCCTTATGAGAGCAAGTTGGTCCATGATGTAAATGTGATCATGGAGGATGATTCTGTAGCAATCGTCTGTGAGGTGATGGGCGGTGTAGGTGCGGCTTATCAGTTTACCAAGATGGCTCTTAATAAAGGTAAGAGCGTATGTACTTCTAATAAGGAGTTGGTAGCAAAATATGGCCCTGAACTTCTTGGGATTGCCAAGGAAAAGGGCTGCAATTATTTATTTGAAGCCAGCGTTGGTGGCGGTATCCCCATCATTCGTCCTCTGAACAGTGCGCTGACTGCAGAAAAAGTGGAGAAGATCACAGGTATCCTGAATGGAACCACCAATTATATTCTGAGTAAAATGGAAAAAGAAGGTGCAGATTTTGAAGATGTGCTGAAAGAGGCTCAGGAAAAAGGGTATGCAGAGCGCAATCCGGAAGCTGATGTGGAAGGTCATGACGCCTGCCGTAAGATTTCGATTCTTTCTTCTTTGATGCTGGGTAAGACTGTAAATTCTGAAAAAGTATATACAGAAGGAATTACCAAGATCACAGCAGCTGATTTTGTATATGCCAAGGCTATGGGCAGATCTATCAAGCTTCTGGGTGTGAGCCGCAGTAAAGGTGAAGAAAATCTTGTTATGGTGGCCCCTTTTATGATCAGCGCAGAGAATCCTCTTTACATGGTAAATGATGTATTTAATGCCATTTTAGTAAAAGGAAATATGCTTGGCAACTCCATGTACTACGGCAAAGGTGCCGGTAAATTGCCTACAGCCAGCGCAGTAGTAGGGGATGTGGTAGACTGTGCAAGGAATCAGGGAAGAACCATTCCCTGTCTGTGGGACGCAAAAGAAGCTGTACTTGCAGATGTGGATGAAGTGGAGAGAAGATTTTTTGTAAGGGTGAAGCCGGAAGGGCTGGAGGCTGTAATGGCTGCGTTCCCGGGCGGTGAGCAGGTGGATGCCGGACGCAGTAAGGATGCAGGTTATGTGACTCCAAGCCTGAAAGAGAAGGATTTTGCTGCGAAGGCTGAGTTACTGGGAGATGCATTGCTGGGCAAGATTCGTCTTGGGGATTAAATCGCAGCAAGCTTAGAGGATATTATTAGGAAAGTAGGAATAAGATCATGAAGTATATAGTAGTGCTTGGAGACGGTATGGCCGATGAGCCGATCGCTGGGCTTGGGAACAAGACGCCCCTTGCTTATGCGAAGACACCTAATATGGACCGTCTCAGTAAATTATCTGAGGTGGGAATGGTACACACCATACCCAATGGAATGAAGCCGGGATCTGATACGGCAAATCTGTCAGTGATGGGATATGATCCGGTGAAATACTATTCGGGACGTTCTCCGCTGGAGGCTTTGAGTATCGGTGTACCCATGAAGGATACAGATATTGCCCTTCGTTGTAATATTGTAACGATCTCAGAGGATGAGGTGCCTTTTGAAGAGAAAACAATCATTGACCATAGTTCTTCTGAGATTAGTACACAGGATTGTGCGGTACTGTTGCAGGAGGTGGCCAAAGAACTTGCCAATGAAACCTATCAGTTTTATGTGGGTACCAGTTACCGTCACTGTCTTATCTGGGACAAAGGTCAGGTTGTGGAGTTGACACCGCCTCATGATGTTCTGGGACGTGTTATCGGTCAGTATCTGCCGGAAGATGAAGTGCTTCGCAGGATGATGGAGAGAAGCTATGAGATTTTGGTCAATCATCCTATTAACATAGAGCGTAAGAAGCAGGGACTGAATCCTGCCAATTGCTGTTGGTTCTGGGGAGCAGGGACCAAGCCCATGTTGTCTTCTTTTGAAGAAAAGACAGGTAAAAAGGGAATGATGGTATCTGCAGTGGATCTGTTGAAAGGAATTGCAGTAGGTGCCGGAATGGGTGTTGCTGTGGTAGAGGGAGCTAACGGCGGATTACATACCAATTATGAGGGTAAGGTGGAAGCAGCAGTAAAAGCTGTGACACAGGATGGCTATGATTTTGCTTATATTCACGTAGAGGCTCCTGATGAAATGGGGCATCAGGGAAGTGTGGAACGTAAGGTTCAGGCGATAGAATACCTGGATTCCCAAGTGATCGGACCGGTGGTGGAGAAGATGGAGGCAGCAGGTGAAGACTTTAGACTTTTGGTGCTTCCGGATCATCCTACACCTATCTGTGTAAGGACTCATACCAGCGACAACGTCCCCTTTATGTTGTATGACAGTACAGCTCCCCTTTGTGCTTCCTGGAATTACACAGAGGAAGATGGACGTGAGAGTGGAAAACTAATAAAAGAGGGACATAAGTTGATCGATTATTTTTTGCAGATAGAGGAATTTTGCAGATAGGAGAATAAAGTTTAGAGGAGAAAAGAAATGGCTAAAGTAGTTAAATTTGGAGGCAGTTCACTGGCCAGTGCAGAACAGTTTCAGAAAGTGGGAAATATCATTCGTGCGGAGGCAGAAAGAAAGTTTGTAGTACCTTCTGCCCCGGGAAAAAGATATTCCGGTGATACCAAGGTAACAGATATGTTGTATGCTTGCTACGCTTTGGCGGAAGCGGGAGAGGATTTCAGTGCAAATCTTGCTAAGATCAAAGCAAGGTATCAGGAGATTATTGAAGGTTTAAAGCTGGAATTGTCACTGGATGATGAATTTGCTGTGATCGAAAAGAATTTTAAAGAGAAGGCAGGAAGCAATTATGCAGCCTCCAGAGGAGAATTTCTGAACGGTATCATCATGGCAGAGTATTTGGGCTATGAGTTTGTAGATGCAGCAGAAGTAATATTTTTCCATGATAATGGAGATTTTAATGCAGATAAGACCAATAAAGTGTTGTCTGCAAGATTGGCTAAGTGTGACAAAGCGGTTGTTCCCGGATTCTACGGAGCGCTGGATGACGGTACGGTAAAGACCTTCTCCAGAGGTGGTTCTGATATCACAGGTTCCATCGTGGCAAAGGCTGTTAAGGCTGATGTGTATGAGAACTGGACTGACGTGTCCGGTTTCCTGATCGCAGACCCCCGTATCATCAATAATCCAGAGTCCATTGAAGTGATCACTTACAGAGAATTGAGAGAACTGGCCTATATGGGTGCTACTGTACTGCATGAGGACGCTATCTTCCCGGTGCGTCAGGAGGGTATTCCCATCAATATCCGCAATACCAATGCTCCTGAGGATAAGGGTACTTGGATTGTAGGAAGCACATGTCAGAAATCAAAATATGTGATCACCGGTATCGCCGGTAAAAAAGGCTTCTGCTCTATTAATATTGAAAAGGATATGATGAACTCTGAGATTGGTTTTGGCAGAAAGGTGCTGCAGGCATTTGAAGAAAATGGTATTTCTTTTGAACATATGCCTTCCGGTATTGATACCTTGACTGTGTTTGTACATCAGGATGAATTCATGCATAAAGAACAGAAGGTGGTTGCAGGACTCCATCGTCTTGCTGATCCGGATATGATTGATATTGAATCTGATCTGGCGCTGATCGCAGTAGTAGGTCGTGGGATGAAGTCCACCAGAGGTACTGCAGGAAGGATTTTCTCGGCTTTGGCTCATAGTGATGTCAATGTGAAAATGATCGATCAGGGGTCTTCAGAGCTGAATATTATTATTGGTGTGGCCAATGAAGACTTTGAGACAGCTATTAAGGCAATTTATAATATTTTTGTGGTTACAAAGATATAGTAATCAGAAACTTTGATACAGCCAAATGTTTTACTAACCGTCGCAGAGAACTGCCGGCAGGTAAAGCATCTGGCTGTTTTTTAATTATAATTCTATAGAGCATGCACTTAAAAATAACTGAATATTTGAATGCAAATCAAATGAAGTTTGTCAAAAAAACACCTCAAAATTCTATAATAGAAAAATTTAAAAATTTTTACAAAAAAGTATTGACAAATCAAAAGGGATAGTGTAAAATAAAATCAACAAAACAAAACAAGAGAAAAACAAAAAACATTCACTAAGGAGAGGTGAAAATAATAAAGAAAGAGAGGTACGGACCACCAAAAAATTAAGATGAACCACCTAAAAAACGGAACCTGAAAGGTTCACCCGAAAATTATTATTCTTCCATTTTCTTACTAATTTAATATAGATAAGTAATATTACTGTAAAACAAAATATAGGATATAAGATCTTAAAAGTCTTAAAAGATCAAAATAAAAAATAAGCAAAAGAAAGTCCAGTACACGTAATAAGTAACGAGACGAACAGATAAGTAATAGGAAAGGCGTTACAGTACCGAGTACAATAAGTAAAGTGTGGAAAAGGACAAAATAAAATAAGAAAAAGAGTAAAGATGGAAGAAGGAAAGAGAGGAAAAAACCATTGAATAACGAAGTCTGAAAGAGCGTATCGATTTGATAGAAATTGATACGCTCTTAACAATGTCTTCATTTCTTAATTTTTTGGAAATCTACATATTTCCGGT
>JAFYSG010000126.1 GCA_017559435.1 Lachnospiraceae bacterium | reverse complement strand
CCGTTCTTTGCAGGTCAGAAGACAGCTGAGGATGTGGTCGGGATCATTCAGAATCGCGTGGAATTGTATATCAGTGCAAATCGGTAAATTGAAATAGAAAAGGGCGATACTTGGTTTTTATAACCAGGTATCGCTTTTTTATCTTTACAATGCTGTAATCTGGATGGAGAATACGATTGGGGTACGCCAGTGGGAAGAGAGGTGTGGTAATGATAGAAGAATTACATCAAGGAGATATCTTGAAAATCAAAGAGACAAGGGGATTCCCTTGCGCTTCAAATGATTCTCCAGCGTAAGTTCATGTCCGTGCTCCTTAAGCCACTTCTTATAAACCCGGTAATCCGGCATGACGCGTTCTACCATCCCCCAGAAATTGGCCGAATGATCCATATGTGTCAAATGGCACAATTCATGTACCACCACATAATCAAGCACACGGGGTGGTGCAAACAGTAGGCGGTAATTAAAAGACAAAGTCCCACGGGAAGAACAGCTTCCCCAGCGACTTTTCTGGTCGCGAACAGTGATGGTATGATACACTCCTCCGGTTACCTGATGGTAAAAAGCCACTCTTTTAGCAAAGTAGTCCTTTGCAGCATTCCTATAACGCTTCTCCATCACAGCAAGTCTCTGCAATTCTGCTTGTTGCAGCCCTTTATCACTCATCTTATATCCTGAATAATCTGTCATAATTAATCCTCGTTAGCACATATGATAACATTTTACAGGTCATCTAATTAAGTATACAATTATTTGGTTGCAAAGTAAAGTAAATAATGGTATGCTGATAATAGTTTGCTAATGATTGAAGGAGTATCACATGAAAGGTAATTGCATTATCATAGGCGCAGGTGATCTGACCGTAGGAAGAATCGATCACTGGGAAGGAGATTATATCATAGCTGTAGACGGAGGTCTGTCTTATTGCAGCGTGCTTGAATTGGAACCGGATCTGATCATCGGAGATTTTGATTCTGTAAACGATCAGGAGAAACAGGCCATAGCACTTTTTGAGCAACAGATTCCGGACCGGGTGATCCGCCTGAAGCCTGAGAAAGATGATACGGACATGCTGGCTGCCCTGAAGATTGCATTGGAAATGGGATTTCGTTCGTTTCGTATCTATGGGGGAACCGGCGGGAGATTAGAGCATACCCTGGCTAATATTCAGTGTCTCTTGTATTTGAAGAATCAGGGCGCCCAGGGATATCTGTGCGACGGAAGTTCCATGATTTTTGTGATGAAGGATGAAGAGGTGCGTTTTCAGCCCGCGATGGAAGGGTATTTATCCTTGTTTTCCTTGGGAAAAGAAGCAAAGGGTGTGAGTATCCGGGGCATGAAATACCCGCTGGAGAATTATACTATGACCAATGATTTTCCCATAGGTGTCAGCAATGAATTTATCGGAGAGCAGGGGATTATCACTGTGGAAGACGGGGAAGTTGTGGGTATCATTCAGTATGTGACGGATTAAAAATTGCCGGGCTAGTGCCCGGCATATTGTTTATCCACTTCGATCACTGCATAGTAATTGGCATTTTCCTGACGAATCCGTGTACTGAGCTTCTCTACCACTTCCTTGTCGGACATTTTAAAATCAAATGGTACCACGATATCAAAAATGATATTGGTGTGGGTAGGCCCGGTGACGATCCTAAAATCATGCATGGAAAGTCTGGGAGACAGATCAGTCAGGTATGTAAGCATCATTTCTTTCAGACGGTTGGTCTCCGGGTCGTCAATGCACACGGGATCCATGTGAATAACGGCATGGCAATGAAGCTGATCACGCAGTTCATGTTCGATCAGGTCGATCATATCGTGCATGGTCAGGATATCTCCATCCGCCGGAACTTCTGCATGGAGAGAAATCAAGACTCTTCCGGGACCATAATTGTGAACGATCAGATCATGAATACCGATGACGCCTTCATAGGACATAACGATGTCTTCGATCTGCTTTACATAATCAGCATCCGGTGCTTGCCCAAGCAGTGGACTGATAGTATCTTTGGCGGCATTGATGCCTGCATAGAAGATAAACAGCGCCACAGCCACACCGCAGTAACCGTCGATAGAAAGGTCTGTAAAGTGAGATACCAAAGTGGCGACCAAAACCACAGAAGTAGCCAGTGTGTCGCTTAAGCTGTCAGTGGCAGTTGCCAGCATGGCAGCGGAGGAAAGCTTACGTCCGAACTTTCTGTTATAATAAGACATATAACATTTCACTGCAATAGAAGCTGCCAGGATGATTACCACCACAGGGGAAAAGTTAAGCTCCTGGGGATGCAGAATCTTGGAAACAGACGTTTTTAATAATTCAAACGCCATAAGCAGGATGATAAAGGACACGATTAGGCCGGATATGTACTCAATTCTTCCGTGACCGAAGGGATGATCCGGGTCCGGCTTTTGTCCGGCCATTTTAAAACCTACCAATGTAACGATAGAAGAACCCGCATCTGACAGATTGTTAAAGGCATCTGCAGTGATGGCGATGGAGTTACTGAGCGTTCCGGCCAGAAATTTACCGGCAAATAACAGCAGATTAAAGCCGATGCCCATGGCACCGCACAGCATACCGTAGGCTTGACGGACTTTGGGGGAGGAGGTATTTTCGTAATCTTTTATGAATCGTTTTGCAAAAAATGTAACCATAGGAACCTCTTTCAGCAGTCTGGCGACCGCAGTATGTACTTATAGTTACTATTTTATGCTTTTTAGGGTAAAAAAACAAGCTTTTTCTATTGCACACAAAGAAAATTAAGTGTATAATTTGCTAGGATTGAAGTTTCAGCCGGCTAACGGAGCCGGCTTTGAAAGAATAAGATCATAGATAAAGCGGATAACGCAAATGGAGGAAATATGAGTAAAAAACCGGTAGTATTAATGATTTTAGACGGCTATGGCCTGAATGAGAAAACAGAGGGCAATGCAGTGGCAGAAGCAAAGACCCCTGTGATGGATAAATTGATGGCAGAATGTCCTTTTGTAAAGGGTAATGCCAGCGGCATGGCAGTAGGTCTTCCTGAAGGCCAGATGGGTAACTCTGAGGTAGGCCATCTGAATATGGGAGCAGGACGTATCGTATATCAGGAGCTGACCAGGATCACCAAGGAGATCCTGGACGGTACTTTCTTTGAGAATCCCGCACTGCTTGCCGCGGTAGAGAATTGTAAGAAGAATGACAGTGCTCTTCACTTGATGGGTCTTTTGTCTGACGGTGGTGTACACAGCCACAACACCCATTTGTACGGTTTGCTGGAGCTTGCCAAGAGAAATGGTCTTGAGAAGGTATATGTACACTGCTTCTTGGACGGACGTGACACGCCACCTGCCAGCGGTAAGGAGTTTGCAGAGGCATTGGCTGCAGAGATGGACAAAATCGGTGTGGGTAAGATCGCTTCTGTTATGGGACGTTACTATGCAATGGACAGAGATAATAACTATGACCGTGTGAAGCTGGCTTACGATGCCATGACCAAAGGAGAGGGACTTACAGCACCTTGTGGCATCTGCGGTATCCAGGCTTCTTATGACAAGGGCGAAACCGATGAATTTGTAAAGCCTACCGTAGCACTTGCCGGTGGAAAGGCTGTGGCAACTGTGCAGGACGGCGACAGTGTGATCTTCTTTAACTTCCGTCCGGACAGAGCACGTGAGATCACCAGAGCATTTTGTGACGATGATTTTAAGGGATTTGACAGAGGCGCACGTAAGGATATCACCTTTGTATGCTTCTCTGATTATGACCCCACTATCGCGAACAAGCAGGTGGCATTCCACAAGGTATCTGTGACCAACACCTTCGGTGAGTGGCTGGCTGCCAACCATATGACCCAGGCCAGAATCGCTGAGACAGAGAAATATGCCCATGTAACCTTCTTCTTCAACGGCGGTGTAGAGGAGCCTAACGAGGGTGAGGACAGGATACTGGTAAATTCTCCTAAGGTGGCTACTTACGATCTGAAGCCGGAGATGAGTGCTTACGAAGTGTGTGATAAGCTGACAGAAGCCATCCGCAGTGATAAATATGATGTGATCATCATCAACTTTGCAAATCCTGACATGGTAGGTCACACCGGCGTGGAGAATGCTGCTGTGAAGGCTGTGGAAGCAGTGGATGAGTGTGTAGGCAAGGCTGTGGAGGCTGTGAAGGAGATGGATGGTGCCATGTTCATCTGTGCAGACCACGGTAATGCAGAACAGCTGGTTGATTACACCACCGGCGAGCCGTTCACGGCACACACCACCAATGAAGTACCTTTCATTCTGGTGAATTATGATCCTGCTTACACCTTGAGAGAGGGTGGTTGTCTGGCTGATATCGTGCCTACCCTGATCCAGATCATGGGCAAGGAACAGCCTGTGGAGATGACCGGTAAATCATTGCTGGTTTTAAAATAAGCAGTCTTTGCTATAGGCTATTGATTGGTAATAATCCCCGGAACATGCATATTTTGGCATGTTTCGGGGATACTTTATAGGGAGAAATGAAGTAATGAAGAAAGGCAGGTAACACAATGCAATATTTGGAAATTGAAAAAGTACATGGAAGAGAGATTCTGGACTCCAGAGGGAATCCGACCGTAGAGGCGGAAGTGACAGTAAGAAACCGCATGGATGGTCAGAACTGCACAGGTCTTGCTGCAGTGCCTTCCGGAGCCAGCACCGGCAGATTTGAAGCGGTGGAGTTGAGGGACGGAGAGACACGCTATTTTGGTCTGGGTGTACAAAATGCTGTAAAAAATATCAATGAGAAGATCGCCAGTGTGCTCTGTGGACGCAATGCACTGGAGCAGATCGAGATCGACCGGATTCTTATGGAGACAGACGGCACAGAAAATAAGAGCAATCTGGGTGCCAACGCCATGCTGGCCGTATCTCTTGCCACAGCAAAGGCGGCAGCTAAAGCCTTGCATCTTCCCTTGTACCGTTACCTTGGAGGTGTCAGCCCGAGGCTCCTTCCGGTACCCATGATGAATATTTTAAATGGCGGAAAACACGCGGCCAACACAGTGGACTTCCAGGAATTTATGATTATGCCGGTACAGGCTGAAAGTTTTCGTGATGGCCTGCGGATCTGCGCGGAGATTTATCATAACCTAAAAAATATCCTAAAGAGTAGAGGACTTTCTACAGGTGTGGGTGATGAGGGTGGTTTTGCTCCGGATCTGCCGGATGCAGAGAGTGTGCTTACCGTGATTGTGGAATCTATAGAGGCGGCAGGGTATACCCCCGGCTCAGATATCAAGATTGCCATGGACGCAGCCAGCAGTGAATTGTACAAGGAAGAGACCGGCATGTACTATTTCCCGGGAGAGAGCAGTTTGAAGGGATGTGAGATTTACAGAAGTACTCAGGAGATGATTTCCTACTATGAGAGCCTGGTGGACAATTTTCCTATCATATCAATTGAAGATGGTCTGGCGGAAGATGACTGGGATGGCTGGAAGATCATGACCAAACGGTTGGGTGATAAGATACAGCTGGTAGGGGATGACCTGTTTGTTACCAATACCAAACGTCTGGATGCCGGCATCAAATTGGAATGCGCCAATGCTATACTGGTTAAGGTAAACCAGATCGGTACTTTGTCTGAAGCGGTCAATGCAGTGGAAATGGCTCATAAGAACGGGTATAAGGCGGTGATCTCTCATCGTTCAGGAGAGACGGAGGATACCACCATTGCGGATCTGGCTGTAGCGCTGAATGCAGGACAGATCAAGACCGGCGCACCTTGCAGAAGCGACAGGGTGGCTAAGTATAACAGACTGCTTCGGATTGAAGAGGAATTAGGTGTAGCGGCCAAATATGTGGATCCATTTAATAAGATTTAAGGTGTATTACTGTTTGGTTTACTTTAAAATGGACACATTCTTGTTGGTTTACAAGTCTCAATTTCGCAATACCCTATTGACACTTTGTTAAAACTGCATTATAATAAAGAAGAAGGGCAGGGTATGTCAATGCGCGATTATTCAATTTACGAAACAAGCAAGGATGTGTTCTTTTCCGGCGCTGAGAAAAAGTATGAGCTTATTATCGAGGGACATCGATACATCATGAAATTTCAGAAGAATTCAGAAATAGGACTGGTTTATAATCATGTTTCTGAATTTTTAGGCAGCCATATTTTCTCTCTTCTGGGCATCCCGGTACAAGAGACATATCTTGGCACTTATCAAGGCAAGAATGTAGTTCTTATGAAAAACTTTTGCTCTGAGGGAGAGGCACTTGTCCATTTCAATGATATTGGAGAAAGCACTTTAGAGCAAGACAAGGAACTATATCAATACAGTTATGAAGATATTCAGCAAATGCTCACAGATAATATAAAATCCACCAATTTCAAAGAAACTATCGAAAGATTCTGGGATATGTTTATCATAGATGCGCTGAATGGTAATTTTGACCGTCATGGCGGTAACTGGGGATTTATAAAGAAAGATGGGAAATATACTATTGCTCCGGTATACGATAATGGTTCCTGTATGTATCCGAAACTCAATACCGATGAACTTATAGTAAAGGTTCTTGCTTCTGAAGAAGAGCTTGATAAGCGAATTTACAGTTTCCCTACTTCTCAAGTGAAATTAAACGGTAAAAAGAGTTCTTATTATGAAGTTATCAGCAGTTTACAGTTCGGAGAATGCAATAATGCATTAAAAAGAATACTTAAGCAAGTAAACCTGAATCATATCAATGAGCTGATTGACAGCATAGAATCAATCAGCACCATTCGGCGAAAGTTCTATAAAACAATGTACAGACACAGATATGAGAAGATTTTACTTTCTTCCTACGAGAAGCTATGCAAAGGAGGCACTCCATGATCCGAACAACCGAATACACCACCCCTCTGCAAGGCACCCCCTACCATCGCAGTATAGGAATCATTAAAGCAATCGATTTGGATGGTTCCCATTATTGTGTTGGTGAAATAAGCTACGAGCTTTTTGACGAACAAAACTTTCAGTATGTAGTAACGCCTTATTGGGAACAGATCGCCTATTTGCCCAAGCGCATTTTCTCGGGATTGCCCGGTTTTGATCTGGATGTAAAGCGTGAGCATTATTATAGAGTCAATATTACGCCAACCTTTATTCAAATGCGTACTCCAAGTGAATCCAGAGAAGATCTCTGGGAGTTGCTTGAAGAGGTGGGTCTGGATTATTATGATCGTTTTGAATGGCTCCTACGCTCCGACAAGCGCTGCGGTGATGACAACTTAATCGTTTCGCGCAAGCAGGAAAACAAAGAGTACAGCGATGCCATTGCAGACATAGACTTGAATCAAATAAAACCGGGGGATAAGATTACACTGAACAAGCTTCACAATATCACTGCCAATGATCCTGACTTTGCACGTTGTATGTATCGTCTTCTGGTGAATGGTGCTGATGTGCATATCCTTGAAGAAGACCGGCAGATCGGTGTCGACGAGCGAAAATGGATGCTGTATCTTCTGCTGAATCTATTAGAATACTCTGAAAATTATTCTAAAGTGCGTCAAGAAGTAGGAATATACAAGGCTAAGAGAGCGAAAAAGTATGCCGGTAGAGCGCGGATACAGATTGATCTTGTAAAGCTGAACGAAATCAGCAAAAAATTCCGCTCCGGAGCGATCAGTGAAGAAGAGGCGCTTAAGACTCTGGAAATCACAAGGTCTACTTTCTATAGGAGATTACGCGAATTAAAATTATAAAGTTTTTAGAAGAAACCTGTTGAAATATTTCTTGCTATATGTTAAAATAATGTTTGCTTGACATTAGGAGGTGTGGAAATGGGAGCGCTAAAGATCGTTTTAACAGTTATTTTTATATTGGTATGTATCGCACTTACTGTGCTGGTATTGATGCAGGAAGGAAAGTCAGCAGGACTTGGTGCCATCAGTGGTATGGCTGAGACCTATTGGGGCAAGAATAAAGGACGTTCCATGGAAGGCCTTTTGGTTAAGCTTACCAGAATTTTAGCAGTATCTTTTATAGTTCTTGCGGCAATACTGAATTTAAACGTATTTTAAAAGGTTAAGACGAAAGCACTCTAGTAATTAGGGTGCTTTTTTATTACGGAATCGGTGTGCAGCCTTTGTATGGTTGGAGCCTTAAGGCTGCGGAGATAGTAAAAAGGAATGTATTATGTCAGATAATGTAAGAGAGAAGAGAAAGAAGGTTATCTGTGATCTGGTGAATGATGAGCTCTATACGCCTATGAAGGAGAAAGAGCTTGCCATGTTTTTGCAGGTGAAGAAAGAGGAAAGGCAGGAATTTCACAGCATTCTGGAGGAACTTTTGGAAGAATGCAAGCTGATGATCACCGGTAAAGGGAAATATATGAAGTCCAATGGCAAGGTGCTGACGGGAACCTTTATCAGCCATGCCAAGGGCTTTGGTTTTGTGGAGATAGAGGGCAGGGATGAGGATCTGTTTATCCCGGAAGATAAGGTTCATGGTGCTTTTCATAAAGATACGGTGCAGGTGGCATTACTTAGCCAGGTGCCGGATAAGAATAGCGGCAAGCGTCAGGAAGCCCAGGTGGTGAAGATTCTTGCAAGAGGCATGAACCAGGTGGTAGGGACCTATGAACAGTCCAAGAATCATTATGGATTTGTGGTGCCGGATATTTCCAAGCTTTCTCAGGATATTTTTGTGCCCAAGGAACGGTCCAAGGGAGCTGTTACCGGTCATAAGGTGGTAGTGGAGATCACGGATTATGGCAGTGATTATAAGAGCCCGGAAGGGAAAGTGGTGGAGATCCTGGGACATATCAATGATCCCGGAGTAGATATTATGTCCATTGTCAGAGGCTATGAGCTGCCGGTAGAATTTGGCGAGAAGGTCATGAATCAGGTGGAGCGTGTGGCTCATGAGGTGTCTGAGGCTGACAGGGCAGGCAGGCGTGATCTTAGGGATGTGGTCATGGTGACCATAGATGGTGAGGATGCCAAGGATCTGGATGACGCTGTCAGTGTGTCGTATGAGGATGGCAAGTACCATCTAGGGGTACACATTGCAGATGTGACCAATTATGTGCAAGAGAATTCTGCACTGGACAGAGAAGCGCTGAAGAGAGGTACCAGCGTCTATCTGGTGGATCGGGTGATCCCCATGCTGCCCCATGCTCTTTCCAACGGAATCTGTTCTCTGAATGAAGGGGTGGACAGGCTGGCGCTGAGCTGTCTTATGACAGTGGATATGGACGGAGAGATCACTGATTATGAGATCTGTGAGTCTGTGATTAGAGTTAATAAGCGCATGAGCTACACTGCTGTGAAGAAGATTCTGGAAGATGAGACTATTGTACAGAGAGAAGAGGAGTTTAGACAGTATGTCTCTTTTGTACCTATGTTTCAACAGATGGAGAAGCTTGCTGCAGCACTTCGCAATAAAAGAAGAAAGCGTGGCTCTATAGATTTTGATTTTCCGGAAGCGAAGATCATTTTGGACAAAGATGGTCATCCGCAGGAGATCAAGCCTTATGAGCGCAACGTGGCTACCATGATCATTGAGGACTTCATGCTGGCGGCCAATGAGACCATTGCCCAGCATTTTTACTGGATGGAGATGCCCTTTATGTATCGTGCTCATGATGTGCCGGATGCAGAGAAGATACAGAAGCTGTCCACCTTTATCAATAACTTCGGTTATTATATGAAGTCCATCGGCAGGGCCAAGAGTAAGGTCAGTGACCAGGAGATTCATCCCAAGGAGATTCAGAAGCTGCTAGACCGCATCGCCGGTACGCCGGAGGAGGCCATGATCAGTAGACTGACCCTTAGGAGCATGAAGCAGGCCAAGTATAGTACGGAAAGTACCGGGCATTTCGGCCTGGCTTGCCAGTATTACTGCCACTTTACTTCCCCTATCCGCAGGTATCCCGATCTTCAGATTCACAGAATCATCAAGGAACAGTTGCGTGGCAGGATGAAAGAAGAAAGAATGGATCATTACAGGAGTATTTTACCCCAGGTGTGTAAACATTCATCCGACACAGAACGCCGGGCAGATGAAGCGGAGCGAGAGACCGAGAAGCTTAAAAAAGCAGAGTATATGGAGGCCCGGATCGGGCAGATTTTTGACGGCGTCATATCCGGCATTACTTCCTGGGGCGTGTATGTGGAACTGGCCAATACCGTGGAAGGGTTGGTGCATGTGTCCAGATTGCCGGGGGATTATTTTTACTACAAAGAGCCTACCTATGAAATGGTGGGGGAAGCAACCGGGAAGACCTATAAGCTGGGTATGCCGGTGAAAATCAGAGTGATCGGCACTGATAGATTGACAAGGACGGTGGACTTTGATCTGGTGACAGACGAAGAGGAATATCAGGAGTAATTTAATAATTTAATAAGAAAAAGTTCGACGAAGCCTTAGCTGCTTCGGAAAGGTGGTAACAACATGGCAAAAAAAGACCCACAGAAATTGGTGGCCAATAATAAAAAGGCGTATCATGATTATTTTATTGATGAGACCTATGAGGCAGGCATTGCCCTGCATGGTACGGAAGTAAAGTCCATGCGCATGGGAAAGTGCAGTATCAAGGAATCTTTCATCCGTATTGAAAATGGCGAGATCTTTGTCTATGGTATGCATGTAAGCCCCTATGAAAAGGGTAATATTTTCAACAAAGACCCGCTACGCGTGAAGAAACTTCTGATGCACAAATATGAGATCAATAAGCTGGCAGGGAAGGTGGCGGAGAAAGGCTATACCCTGGTGCCTCTGCAGGTCTATTTCAAAGAGGGAAAAGCCAAGGTAGAGATAGGGCTTGCCCGCGGTAAGAAGCTTTATGATAAGAGAGAGGACATTGCCAAGAAGGACCAGAGACGGGAGATGGAGAAAGAATTTAAGATCAGGAATCTCTAAACAATTTGTTCGAAAACAAGAAACACCGCAATTTGCAACACTGCAATTTGCGGTGTTTCTTATATCAAAGCAACAAGTTCTTACCAACGGTAGTTATGAAGCCAATATTTTGGCAAGTGCGCAGTGAAAAAGTTTAGATAACTAAAGGCGCGGTGTTTACAAACGCAAATGGTTGTGATATACTATGTATGTATTCAGAAAGGTGGTAATTTATATGATTTCATATAAAAAATTATTCTTAATGATGGAAGAAAGAGAAATAACCAAAGAAAAACTGAAAAATGAGATTGGAATATCCTCTGCAACTATGGCGAAACTTGCTAAAAATGAAGAAGTAGCAATGTCAACCATTCAAAGCTTATGTAATTTTTTTGATTGTCAACCAGGTGCTATTTTGTCCTATGAAAAGGAAATAGACGAAAACTCTATACTTTTTAGAATTAGAGAAGAACAAGAAATGAAGCTGAAGGGTGGTTTATATCATCAGACACAGGTTAGGCTGGCATATAATTCTAATCACATGGAAGGTAGTAGATTAACTGAAGACCAAACAAGAAGTATCTATGAAACTCAGACAATTGGTATGACAGAAGGGCATGAAAAAGTAGATGATATTATTGAAACAGTAAATCATTTCAGATGTTTTGATTATATTGTGTCGGTAGCAGACAAGGAACTGTCAGAGCAAATTATAAAACATATTCATTTTTTGTTAAAAAGCGGAACAACGGATAGCCAAAAAGAATGGTTTGCAGTTGGAGATTATAAAAAACGTCCTAATATGATTGGAGACATGGTTGAAACAACACATCCTTCTAAGGTCGCAACGGAAATGAAGCAGTTGTTAAAGAGTTATAGAGAAAATAGTAATATAACATTTGAGGAAATTATAGATTTTCACTATAAGTTTGAGAAAATACATCCGTTTCAAGATGGTAATGGTCGTGTTGGAAGATTGATTATGTTCAAGGAATGTTTAAAATATAATATTCCTCCATTTATTATTGAGGATAGATCACAAGAATATTATAAACGTGGATTAAAAGAGTATGTAACAGAAAAGGGGTATTTGCTCGAAACGTGTAGAGCATCACAAGATACCTACAAGAAGTTGTTGAAGTATTTTGAGTATATTTAGGAAGTAATCAAATGGAAATAGCAACGGATCTAATTAGGCTCAAAACAAAATAATAGGCTCGTTGCTTGGTAATACTTGATGAAATATGCAACACGAAATGCAACACGGAAACAAAAAAACACCGCATTTTTGCGGTGTTTTGCGATGGAGTAGACGGGAGTCGAACCCGTGTCCAAAAGCCCATTCCCTGTACTTCTACTATCATAGTCCGTTATTTCGACCGGACTTGCTCCGGTCTGTTCCCTCCTGCACCAGGAAACGAACACCCTGATGCATTCAGTAGCTTCATGATACGCCCATGCGCGCAAAGCTTAACGCATGTCGTTTCTCACATAGTCGATGCCCGGATTCTAAGGTGTGAGTGCCCTAGAGCGGACAGCAGCCATTAGGCTGCGTATGCTAAATTATCTTCAGCGTTTATTTTTAATTTTGTGATTAACGTGTCACAACGGATAGCTTCTCCAGCTGCAAGACCCCTGTCGAAACCTTTACTACCCCGAAAAAGAACCGATCTACTCTTTCGATTCCCTTCGTGTTACTCATTATAGAACAAATGAGATGAAATGTCAACTGAAAACTTTGATTTTTTTAATTGAAAAGTCATGTGATTTTTTGTATAATAAATGTATCATTTTGTAAGGATGGGATGATGACTATGAGAGAATTTGTAATTACAACAGACAGTAACTCGGATTTAGCATTGGAATATATTGAAGAAAATCATATTGGAATAATTCCTCATTATTACATGGTGGAAGAAGAGGTGTATGGTGGTGGCAGGGAGCTGACCATTAAGGAATTTTATGATGCCATGCGCCAGCAGAAGAAGGTAGGAACTATGGCCAGTAATCCTGCAGTGATCGAGGAGACTTTCTTGGCATATGAGAAAGAGGGAAAGGATGTGCTGCATATCAGCTTTTCTTCCGCACTGAGCGGTGGCTGCTCCAATGTGCAGGTAGTGGCATCCCAGGTGATGGAAGAGCACCCTCAGATGAAGATCGTGGTGATCGATACCCTTTCTGTATCTCTGGGAGAAGCTTTGATGATCATGAAAGCAGTGGCACTGAAAAAGGAAGGTAAGAGTCTGGAAGAGACGGTGGAGAGCCTGGAACAGATGATTCCCCATCTCTGCGTACAGTTTACAGTGGATGACTTGAATCACCTGTATCGGGGCGGTAGATTGTCTAAGACATCAGCTATACTGGGCACAGTAGTGAATATTAAGCCCATCTTGTATGTAGACGAAGCAGGTAAATTGGTAGCTTTGTCCAAAGTAAGGGGCAGGAAGAAAGCGTTGAACACTCTGGCAGACAATCTGGAAGATCGTCTGGGAAGTTTTCGGGATCAGCAGATCGCCATCGGTATCGTACACGGCGACTGTGAGGAAGATGCACTGTATTTGAAGCAGATGTTAAAGGAACGTTTTGGATTTCAGGATTTTCTGATAGGGCCCGTAGGCCCCAGTATCGGTGCCCATTCCGGACCTGGAGCCCTGGGATTGATTTTCTTGGGACAACATAGGTGATCACAAGCTTTGTGACTTCACACAATGGACATATTTGGGTGTTATAATCATCTTGATGAGTAACAAAATTGCATGGTTAATAAGCTATGCAGGCAAAGTCGAATGTCATCAGGCAAGGAGAATAAGAGATGGATAGACTGAAAATTCTGGTGGTAGATGATGAAAGCAGGATGCGTAAGCTTGTCAGAGATTTCCTGATCAAAAATGGTTTTGATGTTCTGGAGGCTCAGGACGGTGAGATGGCATTAGATATCTTTTTTGGCGAGAAGGATATCGCCCTGATCGTTCTGGATGTAATGATGCCCAAGATGGACGGCTGGCAGGTGTGCCGGGAGATCCGTGCCCATTCCAAGGTGCCTATCATCATGCTTACCGCCAGAGGAGATGAGAGGGATGAACTGCAGGGATTTGAATTGGGTGTGGATGAATATATCACCAAGCCTTTCAGTCCACGAATCCTTGTGGCCAGAATATCAGCAATCCTACGCAGAAGTGGACAGCTGGAACAGAATGATAAGCTGATTTTCGGCGGGATCATCGTAGACAAGACAGCTCATCAGGTGCTGATCGATGGACAGCAGGTGGACCTTAGCTATAAGGAATTTGAACTGTTGACCTATTTTATAGAGAATAAGGGGATTGCACTTTCCAGAGAGAAGATTTTGAATAACGTGTGGAATTATGATTATTTTGGGGATGCGAGGACTATTGATACCCATGTGAAGAAGCTGAGGAGTAAACTTGGGGACAAGGGGGACATGATTAAGACTATTTGGGGGATGGGGTATAAGTTGGAAGAAGAGTGATGTGTTAAAAACACCTGTATGTCGTTCGGATACGGCAAATAGGTGTTTTTTCTATGGCATGGATGATAAGTCAAGTGAGAGTTGGTTATTTGAACTGCTTGCCAAGCTGCCAGAATGCCACGGCGCTGGCTGCAGCTACATTCAAGGAATCCACGCCATGGGACATGGGAATCTTTACGGTATAATCACATTCTGCAATGGTGGAGTGCGCCAGCCCATCGCCTTCTGTACCCAATACAATAGCCAGTTTCTCTTCTGATGCCAGTCTGGGATCATCAATGCTGATAGAATCGTTACTTAAGGCCATTGCGGCAGTTTTGAAGCCAAGAGCACGAAGCTGGCTAATGCCAGTCTGTATGTGTGAGGATGTATCGGATGGTTTGTTAAAAAAAGTCCAGGGAATCTGGAACACAGTACCCATGCTGACTCTGATGGCTCTGCGGTACAAGGGATTGCTACAGGCCGGAGTAAGCAGTACTGCATCCATGTTCAATGCTGCCGCAGAGCGGAAAATAGCACCCACATTGGTGGGATTCATAACATCTTCCAAAACCGCGATACGGCGGGCATTTTGGCAGACTGCTTCCACGCTGGGCAGTTCCTTACGGCGCATGGCGCAAAGGACACCCCGGGTAAGTTGAAAACCGGTAAGCTGTGCCAATATATGAAAATCAGCAGTATAGACAGGAATATGTCCACAACGTTCGATAATACAGCGCGCTTCACCGGTAATATGCTTGCGCTCCAGTAAAAGAGACAGCGGTTCGAACCCGGCGTCCAGTGCCCGCTCAATTACTTTAGGGCTTTCAGCCAGAAAAACGCCTAACTGCGGCTCATAATAGTGAAGTAGCTGTACTTCACTATTACGGGCATAGATATCTAATTCGGGTGCGTTAAAATCAGTGATTTCAATAATGTTTGTCATAGGATACTTCTCCTTTTTTCCTGTAACAATTATATTATCCGGGTGAGAAACTGTCAACAGTTCAGAGTGCAGTTGTTTTTGTGTGAACTTTGTGTGTTTCTGATTGGAAAAGCTAAGCTTTTGTGTTAAAATAAGGGTAACGGTACAAAAATAGGAGAGAATGATCATGAAGCACTCCATTCGAAAGCAATTTTCATTGATATTCATTGGTCTGCTGGCAGGGGTTTTGATGCTCTGTTGGTTTATCAATAGTATGTTTTTGGAAGAATATTATAAATATAGTAAAGAAGCTAAGATTAATTCTGCTTATGAGAAGATCAATCGGGCTACAGGAGGCAGTGAGTCCCTGAATCTGGAGTCGCTGCAGGATCTTACGATCACTTGTTTTCAGGATAATATTCTGGCAGTTGTCATAGATTTGAACAGCAGGATCGTTTATGCATCACCCAACGGCGGTGATGAGTTTGTGTTTTCGCTGGTAAAGTACAGGCTAGGCGGGTATAGAGGTGTGGAGCCGGATACTCTGGAACGGTTTTCTTTTGATAAATCATCCACGGAATATTTGGGGAGGTTTGGCACTCTTGAGAATGGCAATTCTTATCTGATCTGTACACCTTTAGAAAGTATCAGGGACAGTGCCCTGATTTCCAATCGGTTTCTTGGGTATGTGGGCAGTGTTATGGCACTTTTAGGCGGCATCATCATATGGTTTGTGACGCGTAAGATCACGGAGCCCATCCTGGAATTAGCCGGTATCTCAGAGGCCATTGCGGGGCTTAATTTTGAGGCCAAGTATCAGGGGAATGCGCGCAATGAAATTGCTCTTTTGGGAGAGAATATCAATAAGCTTTCAGAGTCTTTGGAGCAGACCATCTCGGACCTTAAGACTGCTAACAATGAATTGCAAAGAGATATTGAGAAAAAGGAAAAAATTGATGAGATGCGTAAGGAATTTCTTGCCAATGTATCTCATGAGTTGAAGACGCCTATTGCGTTGATCCAGGGATATGCGGAAGGACTGCAGGAGGGGATCATGGACGATCCCGAGAGTATGCAGTTTTACTGTGAGGTCATTGTGGATGAGGCCAATAAGATGAACCGCATGGTGAAAGAACTGATGACGCTGAATCAACTGGAGTTTGGGAATGATGAGATCGCTATGGAGCGTTTCGATATTGTGACATTGATCCGCAATTATATTCAATCTGCCCGGATCATGACCATGCAGAATGAGATAGAAGTCAGGATGCAGGAGTATGAACCGATCTACGTGTGGGGTGATGAGTTTAAGACAGAGGAAGTATTTATGAATTACTTTACCAATGCGGTGAATCATTGCCGGGCCGGGAGATCGGAAAGCGGCAGGAAGGTCATTGATGTCCGGATTATGCAGCAGGATGGTCTGGTGAGGGTGACAGTGTTTAATACCGGTGATCCCATTCCGGGGGAGGCACTTCCTCATTTGTGGGAGAAGTTTTATAAAGTGGACAAGGCAAGGACCAGAGAATACGGCGGTAGCGGTGTGGGATTGTCCATTGTGAAGGCGATCATGGAATCCATGAACCGTGAGTTTGGTGTGGAGAATTATACCAATGGCGTGATGTTTTGGTTTGAATTGGAGGCTGTAAAGGAGGCAGAGTAGGTTATGAGGGAAGAGGAGATTTACAGACAGAAAGTACTTTTGGTAGGTGTAGATACCGGAGAAGAAGAGGATTTTGAGCGTTCCATGGAAGAACTGAAAAATCTTGCAGAGGCCTGTGAAATGCAGGTGGTGGGTATCATTACCCAACGCATGGAGACGGTTAACAAGGCATTATATATCGGTACAGGTAAGGTAAAGGAAGTAAAAGAGTTTGCGCAAGACATTGAGGCAGAGATTGTATGCTTTGACAATGCCCTTTCTCCTTCTCAGATGCGCAATCTGGGAGATGAACTGGAACTGCCCATTCTTGACAGGACCAATCTGATTCTGGATATTTTTGCCACAAGGGCACAGACCAGAGAGGCAAAGCTGCAGGTGGAGACGGCCAGATTGCAGTATCTTTTACCCCGATTGGTGGGGATGGGGGAATCTCTTGGCAGACAGGGCGGCGCCAGCGGCAGCATGAGTAATAAGGGTGCAGGTGAGAAGAAGCTGGAGCTGGACAGACGTAAGATCGAACATCGTATCTCAGAGCTTCGGAAAGAACTGGAAGAGGTGGCCAGGGAGCGCAGTACCCAGAGAAAAAGAAGAACCGCATCCAGAATTCCGCAGGTGGCACTGGTGGGCTATACCAACGCCGGAAAGTCTACGGTGATGAATCAGATGGTGGAATTATATGGAGACAATCCGGAGAAGAAGGTGCTTCAGAAGGATATGCTGTTCGCTACCTTAGAGACATCCATCCGCATGATCGATACCGGCGAAAATAAGCCATTTTTGCTGGCGGATACCGTAGGCTTTATTCACAAGCTGCCCCATGGTCTGGTCAAGGCGTTTCGGTCTACGTTGGAGGAAGTAAAATATGCAGATCTGTTGGTGCAGGTCATTGATTTTTCGGATGATCATTATAAACAGCAGATGGAGGTCACTGCCCAGACACTGAAAGAGCTGGAGGCCTTTGATATTCCCATGATCTACGTGTACAATAAAGCCGATCTGAAGGGGATGGACAATCTTCCCAGATGCAGAGAACAGCAGATTTATACTTGTGCGGTAGACGGAATCGGCATGGAAGAACTGGCGCAAATGATTCTGGAAAAAGTGTATGCGGATCATGTGGAATGTGAATTTTTGATACCTTATGATAAGGGAAATGTGGTGTCTTATCTGTGTAGCAATGCTACCGTTCTGTCTCAGGATTATCGGGAAGAAGGCGTGTATATGAAGGTGGAATGTCACGGGCAGGATGCAGAGAAATATAAGATGTTTGGAGTATAAGTGGTTCTTAAAAAAGATAATAAAAAATAAAAAAAGATGTTGACATTTTAAAAATGAAGTGATATACTCGAGTTCGTTGCTAAGGAAAAACACCATGGCAACCGACATGAGATAAAAATGTCGAAAAAAATAAAAAAAGTTGTTGACAAACTTAAATACCTGTGATATTATAACAGAGTTGCTGCGGTGAGCGACAACAAACAGTACCTTGACAAATAAACAGTAATGCAACCCTGAAAATTCCTAAAGTAGCTCAATTGAGCAACTCTGGAAGAATTCAGAGAGATGCGAATAAATCGTATCAAAACGAGTGAGAATGACAATTGTCTAAGATAAAAGTCAGACTCACAACCCAAAAACAGTAAGTTCAGGAT
>JAFYSG010000125.1 GCA_017559435.1 Lachnospiraceae bacterium | reverse complement strand
TCCATAGGTCAGATGCTTGCAGACAAGATTACTCAGGGATGGAACACTTTTGATAGCATGACCAGAGAGCAACAGCTTGCATCAAGTAAACTTTGGGGAGTTGTTGGTATTCAAACCGACACGTGGAATGAATGTGAAAAGGCAATCGGTTTTACTGTAGATAATCCTCTTGAAACACTTGACTGGCTTAACAAGACCGGATGTTTTGGTATGGAGAGCACTGATTCCGGTATGCCGGAAAAACACGTTCAAGCAACTGCCAATGTTACACAAACTACTGATAGAAAGCTAAGCGCAATAAATGTTACTGCCGGATACAACAGTGGGAGTGTTCGAGTAACATTAACAGCAACTCTTTCTGCAAATACCGATACATTTACTATAGGCAGCGTCTGCAATGGGTATGCTGATTACGAACAAAATACTGTGACTACAGGATCCGGCATTCCCGTGTTGATCGTGACCACCAATGAAATGAATAACACCGGATACTACAAGGTCGACTATTTTGATCCCACTGCCTATTGGGTGAAAGATAACGTGTTTTACACTCTTCGTGTATTCGGAGATGAAACAGATAAGGCTGAAATTCAAGCAACTCTTGACCGAATCCTTGAGGAAATCTGAATATTCCCACTTTTTGAGAGTAAGTAAAGGCGATTACATTTGTTGTCATGTATCTTCCAAAGGGCTCATATAATGAATCATGAAAAAGTCAAATATGAACCCTAAAAAAGAAAAAATAATAGAGACCTTCCAACTACCCAAAGATGTGTGTCTTGGCGCCCTTCGGGTAACTCTGACAGGAAACAGTGAGGCTTGGATCGAAAACTACAGGGGAATCTTGGAATACACCGGTACCATGATTCTCCTGCAAGGCAAAAAATGCCAGGTCTGCTTTGAAGGTACCCGTCTGTCCATCGATTATTACACCAATGAAGATATGAAAATAAGCGGTCATATTACATGCGTCAGATATCAGTAGAATAAAAGTAGAATAGGAGTCTGCATGATAGCATTTT
Source organism: Lachnospiraceae bacterium (assembly GCA_017559435.1). Taxonomy (GTDB): domain Bacteria; phylum Bacillota; class Clostridia; order Lachnospirales; family Lachnospiraceae; genus Acetatifactor. The sequence goes on along the minus strand of JAFYSG010000125.1, from coordinate 10,204 downwards.
TAAAATATATCAAGGGATACGTCCGCATCAGAATATGGGGCTTATCTCCGGAACGTTTCATGAATCTATGCAGTAACAGAGACATATTGTTGTGGAACATCGAGAAAGATGAAGACATTTACACTATGTGCATCAGTCTGAAGGCATTTTATCAGCTAAGACCCATTGCACGTAAGACCGGAACCAGGGTAGTCATTTTACAAAGAGTAGGACTACCTTTTTTTGTGCCAGTGATCCTCTCCAGAAAAATATTTTGTCTGGGACTGATACTGTGTGTTGCGTTCTGGATCGGTTCTTCCTATTTTGTGTGGGACATTGAGTGTAGCGGTAATTATCAGATCACAGATGATGTGATGATGACCTTTTTAAAAGAGCAGGATGTGAAGGTGGGCATGCTTAAGAGTAAATTGGACATTGAGGCTCTGGAAAAAGAAATCCGGCGTTCCTTTAATGAAGTCACTTGGACCAGTGCCAAATTAAACGGTACAAAGCTGATCATAGATATGAAGGAAAATGATGTACCATTGATCCCGGCTATCAAGGAGGATCAGGGTGGTAAGAATTTGATTGCCCAATATGATGGGACCATTGTGTCCATGATCGTCAGAAATGGAGTACCCAAGGTAGCCATTGGTGATGTGATCACGAAAGGCTGCGTTCTTGTGGAGGGGATGATACCCATTTATAATGAGGATACCACCGTGCGGGAATATCAGTATGTGACATCAGATGCTGATATTTTTGTTCGTCGCAAGATGACGCATCAGGAGGTGCTTCGCTTTGACTATATCAAGAAGGAATACACCGGTCGGGAAAAAGCGGGGTATTATTTTCGTCTAGGTGAGAAGGAAATAAAGTTTACAATGGAAAGACCATTTCTGGTTTATGACAGCCTGATCAAAGAGCAGTCCTTGCGTGTCCTGAAAAAATTGGATATTCCTGTATTTTTCGGGCAGATTACATACAGAGAATACCAAAATATGGAGTACAGATACAGTAAAGAACAGGCAAAAGAGCTGTTGTTACAAAAAATTAATAAATTTTTTGCAACTTTAGAAGAAAAAGGGGTACACATTATTGAAAAAAATGTTAGAATAGAGACAGAGGTTGATCAGTGGGTTCTGAATGCCGATCTGACAGTGGAAGAGGCGGTGGGAGAGCTTATTGAGATCCCTATGGATGATTCTATGGAGAATGGTCAGTCTTCAGTGGAGGCTGATGCTGTGGAATAGGATGACTGGTTAGCATAACCGGTTAGGATAAAGAGGTTAGGAAAAAAGAATGAGTGAATTTTCAGAGAGAATGGAGATCCCTTCAGAACATATGCAGAAGATCTTCGGCATGCAGGATGCCTATCTAAAGAAGCTTGAGAGAGATTTTCAGGTAATGGTGGTAGATCGCAACGGAAGTGTGATCATTACCGGGCAGGAGCGTAATGTCAGGAAGGTGAAGAAGATACTGGAACAGTTGACAGAGATTTCCCGCAGGGGTAACGAGATAGAGGAGCAGAGTGTGGATTACGCGATTACATTGGGTAAGGAAGAACAGGAAGAGGTATTGACGCAGATTGACAGTGATGTGATCTGTCATACAGTAAACGGCAAGCCCATCAAGCCAAAGACCTTGGGTCAGAAGCAGTATGTGGATGCGATCCGTAAAAATATGATCGTATTTGGTTTGGGACCTGCCGGTACCGGTAAGACCTATCTGGCCATGGCTATGGCTATTACGGCCTTTAAAAATGATGAAGTGAGCAGGATCATTTTGACCAGACCTGCCATCGAAGCCGGAGAAAAGTTGGGATTTTTGCCGGGAGACTTACAGAGTAAGGTGGATCCGTATCTTAGACCTCTTTATGACGCCCTTTATCAGATTATGGGAGCAGAGAGCTTTGCTAAGAATATGGAGAAAGGATTGATCGAGGTGGCACCTCTTGCATACATGAGAGGACGTACACTGGATAATGCTTATATTATCCTGGATGAAGCCCAAAACACTACACCGGCGCAGATGAAGATGTTCCTGACACGTATAGGTTTTGGTTCTAAGGTGGTAGTGACGGGTGATTCTTCCCAGAAGGATCTTCCCTCCGGAACCAAATCGGGTCTGGATATTGCTACGAAGGTATTATCTAAGATTGATGATATTGCTTTTTGTAATCTGACCAGCAAGGATGTGGTCCGTCATCCGCTGGTACAGAAGATTGTAAAAGCATATGATGCTTATGAGGCCAGAGAAAGTAATAAAGAAAAGAGCCGCACTCATACCCGTGGCCGTGCAGATAAATGACAATGGGAACAAAGGAGGACCGAAGATGACCTTTTACGTGGAGAACGAGACAGATGAAAAGTTTCCTTTTGAAGTAGAGGAGATTGTAGAACAGGTGGCAATAGAAGTGCTGGATGTGGAAGGGTGTCCCTATGAGGTGCAGTTGAATGTACTTTTGACTGACAATGATGGGATTTGGGAATATAACAGGAATTTTAGGCAGATTGACCGGGCTACTGATGTTCTTTCCTTCCCCAATCTTGACTTTGATGCACCCGGGGAATTTGAGATTGATGAAGACAGGGAGGCAGATTATTTTGATCCGGATACGGGAGAACTGATTCTGGGTGATATTATTATTTCTGTGGACAAGGTGCGTGAACAGGCAGAGAGCTATGGACACAGTTTAAAGAGAGAGTTTGCCTTCCTTGTGGCACACAGTATGCTTCATTTAAGCGGCTATGACCATATGGAACCTGAAGAAGCTGCCGTGATGGAGGCAAAGCAGGAGCAGGTATTGCATAAGCTTGGCATTACCAGAGAATCGTAGAGAAAGATACAAGAGAGGTAAGGGTAGTTACAAATGAGTCAGACAGAGGTGAAAAGCAAGCAGATCCAGGCACTTATCAGTGTGCTTGGCTTGGTAACATGGCTTGTCCTGGGCAGAATGATCGGGGACAATGGTATCGCATATTTTGCAGTGGCAACGGAAGGATTTATGATCTTTTATGTTCTTCTGACAGGCAGATTAGAAGAGTCCTTGGGAAGACTGCTTAGAAGCCGTTATGCAAAAGGTCAGTTTAAGAATGGGGATAAAGTAAAACAAAGCGTGTTGATCTTCCAGACTGTCATAGGGGCTCTGGGTGGTCTATTGTTGTTCTTTCTGGCACCTGTTATTGCAGAAAAGGTCTTTTTGCTTCCTTATGGAATGGTTGCACTTCGGATTCTGTCGGTGGTCTTGTTGATCAGAGTAGTAAGCCATATTATCTTGGGTATTTTCCAGGGAAGCGGCACCCAGATGCCCACTATAGTGGTTTCTTTCCTACGAACCCTTTTTTATCTCGGATTTACCTTTTTATTTGTCAGAATGTTTCGTGAGTATGGGGAGAAGGTGTCCCTCCTTTTGTTAAATGATCTGCTTCCTTCCATGTACGGCGCAGCGGGAATGGCTGTGGCTGTGACGGTTACAGAGCTGTTACTGCTTCTTTTTGTGATTTGCCTATATCTTATCAGCAGAAATACACTGAAGAAGCAGACCGAAGGTTTGAAGAATACGGAAACATTTCCGGGAGCTATAGGTGGGTTGTATGTAACCATGAGTCCCCCCACTTTGCTGGATGTGCTGGTTCGTCTTCCCATATGGCTGGGGATGCTGTTTTACGTTAGAAGCGTAGAAAATGTACAGGTGGCTGCCATTAGTTATGGAAAATATTATGGCAAGTATCTTGTGGTATGTATGATACCTATATTGTGTGGTGACATCCTTCTGCATTCTTTGGCTGCCGGAACGGCCAAAGCAATGCGTAAGAGAGAGCATCGTTATGGGAGGGGGATTTTTGAGGCAGGATTTCACATGGGAGTGGTGATCACCCTGTTTCCTGTGATATTTTTTACGGTGTTATCTACGCAGATCAATCATCTGATAGAAGGCACTAAGGGTGTGCCGGGAGAACTTGGGAAAATGTTTCTGATTGGTTCGACCATCATAGTGTTTGCTGTGCTTTCCCTGTTTTTTGTAAGATGTCTGCTTTATATGGGGAAATGGAACATGGTGTTTGGGGCACTGGGGCTTTATGTGATCATTTTTGTGGTGAGTGTAGTGATCTTTTTCAATGTGATGAAGCTTACCGTGGATGGGCTGATCTATGCAGGATTGGCTGCGCTTCTGGTATTGTGCCTAAGTACGGGAATTTACCTGTTTCGCTACCTTCGGGTCAAACCGGATATGCTACACTGGATCGCAATTCCTATAGGAGCGTGCGCAGCGTCCGGACTGATCTGTTATTTGTTGGGAAAATATCTCACACCTTATATGGGGTATCCTTTTACAGTGATACTGGCTTTTGTGGTGGGACTTTTGATATATTGGGTGATTTTGCTTGCGTTAAAGAATTTTCACAGGCAGGAGCTGGAAGTGATACCGGGTGGCGAATTGATCGAAAGGCTTTTGGAGTTGTTTTAAATGTAATTGGGGAAAAAATGGAATAAAACCTGTAAAATGGCCGATACTGATAGGGAGTGATTTGAGTTTCTAGTGAGGTAGGCTATGAAAGGTTTGAAATACATTTCATTATTTTTAATTTATCCGGTGGCTTTGATCATACTGGGATTTGTAGGTGGTGTGACTTGTGTCAAATTTTTTTATCCGGGTACTTTTCAGACTGTGGAACAAAAGTCGGAGGAACAGGCAGTTCCGGGTCCAAATCTGGTAAATACTGACCTTGATGCAATACGGGAAACTGACGACTGGCAAGTGATCACCGGTACACCTGAAAAGAATGTTGGAGTTTACCAGGCCGGTTATCTGGCAGAGCAGGAGGCTGTAAGTCCTTCCTTATCGGTTCAGGAAAGTCATGAGAAACAGGAAGTATCTGCCCTGACACAGAAGCTGAATGCAGGCACATCTTATGTGTTGGAAGAGACAGATTTAAGAAATGACACAGTAGTGGAGACAACCTGGAAGCTGCCTGCCAAGTATATTGGTATGAATAGGGAGCAGTTTTTGGAGGCAATGGACCTTTATGAAGCTTCACCGCCTTTGGCGGAGCTGGAAAGAGGGTTTGTAAGCCTTGAGGTGAAATCCTTCTCACCACAAAAGGTGGTAGTGCAGATGAATTATGATTATATTCAGCCGGGAAGCAGCTTTTATCTGAAGGTAGAGGACAATTTTGTGGTGGTCTATCTGGAGGACAAGACTACCATTTATATGGATACAGATATTTTGCTCAAAGATCTTCCGGAGGATTTACAACAAGAGATCATTCAGGTTATGTTTGTACCGGATGAGGAAAGTCTGTATGATTTTCTTGAGAATTACAGCAGTTAGGAAAAGGCAGATAGGTACGATGAGAAAGAATATTGCAGTGATAGGAGGAGGCGCCTGCGGAATGGCGGCGGCCATCAGTGCTGCCCGTGAAGGCGCCTGTGTTACCATATATGAAAGAAATGACAGATTGGGCAAGAAGATTCTGGCCACCGGGAATGGTAAATGTAATCTGGGAAATCTGTCCTTGTCCATAGAAGATTATCATAGTGACAATCCATCACTTGCAGCCCGGTGTCTGGAACGGTTTGGTACCAGAGAAACAGAGGCGTTTTTTCACAGTCTTGGTCTGATGATAAAGGAGAAAAACGGATATCTCTATCCTAAGAGTGAACAGGCTTCTTCTGTGCTGGATGTGCTTAGAATGGCAGTGGAACGATATGGTGTGAGGGTGGTGTATGAAGCCAAGGTCAACAGTCTAAAGAGAAAGAAAGATGGTGGTTTTGAGCTTGGCTGGGAGATGGAGGCTTCAGATTCTAAGAGTCCCGGTCAAAGAGAAATTTTTGATCATGTAATCCTTGCATGTGGCAGTAAAGCGGCTCCCAAAACGGGCTCCGACGGCAGTGGTTACCAGCTTGCAAAGCAGATGGGGCTTACAGTGACAGAGGTTGTGCCGGCACTGGTACAGTTACATTGCAGAGAGGATTATTGCAAGTCTATCGCCGGCGTGCGGGCTGAGGCCAAGATACATATCAGGGATGGCAGACAGTGTGTTGTAAGCGAGCAGGGAGAGTTGCAGCTGACGGAGTATGGTATCTCGGGAATACCGGTTTTTCAGCTGAGCGGACAGGTGAATCAGTTGTTAAAGGAGCAGAAAGGAAAGGATCTGATTGCTGAAATCGATTTTCTGCCGGAATTTTCAAAGGATGAGTGGAATCAGTTTGTAGAAGAGCGTATGGGAGAGATTCCCCGGAGAAATTGCGAGACGGCTGAAAGCTTTTTTACAGGGATGCTTCATAAGAAGCTGATGCTGTTATTTATGAAATTAGCAGGTCTTAAGACCAATACTTTGGTAAAAGATGCAGGGAAAGAGCAACTGCTTACTGTGTTTCGTCTCTGCCGGGAATTTACTCTTCATATAACCGGAAGTCATTCTTACGACCATGCCCAGATCTGTGCAGGCGGTGTCAGTATGAAAGAAGTATCAGCCTCTTTGGAAGCTTTGAAAGTGCCGGGATTATACCTGGCCGGAGAATTGCTCCATGTAGACGGCAGATGCGGCGGTTATAATTTGCAATGGGCATGGACCAGCGGTTGTCTGGCTGGCAGAGCTGCTGCCGGGAAGGATAAGAAAAAATGATCAGAATCAATCAACTAAAACTGCGTGTGAGTCAACAAGATGCGGAGAAGGCATTAAGAAAAAAAGCAGCAGAATGCCTGCACATCAAAGAAAATGATATCAACAGGCTGGTGATCGTAAGACAATCCATAGATGCCCGTAAGAAGCCGGATATTTTTTATAGTTATGTGGTTGATGTGGAGATAGACCGGGAAGAGAAAGTATGCAGGAAGATCAAAAATCCTCAGATCAATCAGATAAAACCTTTTGTTTATCGGTTTCCTTATCAGTGTCCTGCAGGCATGGGGCTTGAGGAACCTACATCAGTAGGAAAACGGCCGGTGATCATTGGTACCGGACCAGCTGGTCTGTTCTGTGGATATTTTCTGGCTAAGGCCGGTTTTGCACCCATTTTGTTAGAGCGGGGAGAAGATGTAGACACCCGTATAAAGGATGTGGAACAGTTTTGGAAAAATGGTATGCTGAAAGCTGAGTCTAATGTACAGTTTGGTGAGGGAGGAGCCGGGACATTTTCAGATGGTAAGCTAAATACCCTGGTAAAGGATAAAGATGGCCGCAACATGGCTGTGCTTCAGACTTTTATGGAAATGGGTGCAAAGGAATCTATTTTATATGAAGCGAAGCCCCATATTGGCACAGATGTGTTGTGCGGTGTGGTGAAGAAGATGCGTCAGGAGATTATCAGGCTGGGTGGTCAGGTACGATTTGGCTGCAAGGTTACAGGTCTAACAAAAAAGAACGGACGTATCACGGCGGTGGTGATCAATGACATAGAGCAATTAAGCTGCGATCATGTGGTATTGGCCATCGGTCATAGTGCCAGAGATACTTTTGAAATGCTGTATCAGACCGGTATTCCCATGGAAGCCAAATCTTTTGCGGTAGGTTTGCGTGTGGAGCATCCTCAGCGGATGATCAATGAAAGTCAATATGCCTTACCGGATCCGGGGCTTTTGGGGGCAGCTCCTTATAAGGTCACAGCCCAGACAAGTGTGGGAAGAGGTGTCTATTCCTTTTGTATGTGCCCGGGTGGTTACGTGGTCAATGCCTCTTCTGAACGGGGAAGACTGGCCGTGAATGGAATGAGCTATAGCGACAGAGATGGTGAAAATGCCAACAGCGCTATCATTGTGGCAGTGACACCTGCAGATTTCGGAGCAGATCATCCCTTATCCGGTATTGCTTTTCAGAGAAAACTGGAAGAGCGGGCATATCAGCTGGGACAAGGTAAAATTCCGGTGCAGAGATTTGGAGATTTCAAAAAACAGGTGGAAGGTAATTCCTTACAGGAAAATATGGCAACATCCCGGTGGGATGTGCAGCCCCAACATAAGGGGGATTTTGTCTATGCGGATGTGAGTAAGATCTTGCCACAGGAGTGTAACCAAGCCTTTGTGGAAGGGATGGCCCAGTTTGGACGCATGATTCCCGGCTTCGACAGAGAAGATGCCTTACTTTCCGGTGTAGAGAGCCGTACTTCATCGCCTGTCAGAATTCACAGGGACGAAACATTAGAGTCCTGCATCCGGGGGCTTTACCCTTGCGGCGAAGGTGCCGGATATGCAGGGGGGATCACTTCTGCGGCAATGGATGGGATCAGAGTGGCGGAGGCTGTGGCTGCATCTATTTGTGAGATGGCGTAACAGTTTCTTGGCTGAACGGTTACGAAGTAAGATAGAATAACTGAGAAACCTCTTGCATATACATGTAACAGTATATGCAGGAGGTTTTTTTATGAATCATAATTCAATGAATACATATGATCTATATCATGATATTAGAGAACGCACCGGTGGGGAGATCTACATAGGTGTACTGGGGCCGGTGCGCACAGGCAAATCCACGTTTATCAAACGGTTTATGGACGTGATGGTCCTTCCTTTTATGGAAGACGAACATGCCCGCACCAGGGCACAGGATGAAATGCCACAGAGCGCCGGCGGCAAAACAATCACTACCACAGAGCCGAAGTTTATTCCCAAGGAAGCAGCAAAAGTATCTTTGAATGATGATGTGGAAGTATCTGTGCGGCTGATTGACTGCGTGGGTTATATGGTGGACGGAGCTGCAGGGCATTTGGAGGAAAACGAGGAACGGATGGTCAAGACCCCTTGGTTTGATGTAGAGATTCCTTTTACCCAGGCCGCAGAGATCGGCACAGATAAGGTTATGAACGACCATTCTACTATTGGATTGGTGATCACAACGGACGGAAGCTTTGGAGAGATTCCCAGAAATAATTATCTGGCAGCCGAAGAGAAGACGATCATGGCATTAAAACGGCTGCAAAAACCATTTCTGGTATTATTAAACAGCCAGAAGCCTTATTCTGAGGATACCAAAAAACTGGCAGAGGAGATCAGCGGGAAATATGAAGTGGCAGTATTGCCGGTAAATTGTGAACAGCTGAAAAAAGAAGACATTCACAGAATCTTAGAACAGATCTTGTATGAATTCCCCATTTCGGTCATTGAATTTTACATGCCCAAATGGGTGGAGATGCTCCCGAATGATAACCACATGAAACAGGAACTGATAGAGAACGCTCTTGGATTGATGAAAGAATATGATGTTGTCAGAGATGTGGTAGAGCATCCTATACAAATGGACTGCCAATACATCAAACGCACCAAGACAGACTGCGTCAATATGTCCGACGGTTGCGTAAAGGTGCAGCTCGATGTAGATGAAGCATATTACTACGAGATGCTTTCAGAGATGGTGGGGGAATCCATAACCGATGAATATCAGTTGATCAACTGCCTCAAAGAATTTGCATCTATGAAAAAAGAATATGCCAAAGTCCTCAGTGCCATGAACAGTGTACGCATGAAAGGGTATGGAGTGGTGACTCCTGAGAAAGAGGAGATCACTCTGAACAAGCCGGAACTCATAAAACATGGTAATAAATTTGGCGTAAAAATAAAAGCAGTCAGCCCTTCCATCCACATGATCCGTGCTAATATTGAGACCGAGATCGCACCTATCGTTGGAACCCAGGAACAGGCAGATGACCTTATCAGATACATCAACCAGGCTGATACCTCTGCAAAAGGTATATGGGACACTAATATTTTCGGTAAGACGGTAGAACAGCTTGTAGGTGAGGGAATCAATTCAAAGGTAGCCTCCATAGGGGAAGAAAGTCAGTTAAAACTTCAGGATACCATGCAAAAAATCGTCAATGACAGCAATGGCGGTATGGTCTGCATCATTATATAAGTATTCTGGCGGCTGCCCAAAGCTGCAAGAGGGGGTGAAAAGCGACAGTCCCGGGCCCGGGCATGGGCAGGCATTTTTCTTGGCCGGGACTGTCGCTTTTCTTTTGGGGTGTTTATGTGTGAAATAAGCGTGAATTAGTTGCTATTAACGTAAAAATATGGTATATTTTATTATTAAGAGTAATAAAAGATACGACAGGAAGAGGTACTAGTTTGAAATTTCAGTACGAGATTCCTCAGGGATTCTGGGGGTTGTTCCGGTCTGTGAACCGGGAGATTTATATAGAGGCGCTATTGGTACTTAATGATGAGTATCAGTATAGTAATTATTTTTTGAGCAGGGAAGCGTGTCTGCAGGTTTTGGGTGATATG
>JAFYSG010000124.1 GCA_017559435.1 Lachnospiraceae bacterium | reverse complement strand
GGAGACGGTCAACAGGAGAAACTTCCGGAAGCTGCCGGAAGTAAAAAGCAGGTAGAAAGAAAAACCACACCGGGAGAAAGAAGAATTCCTCTTGGCTGGGCAGTAGGCAGCCCTGTGTCCGGAACAGTGACCTATTTTCACGAAGGAACCCAAAGAGGAGCCAAAATTGTTCCTGAACAGGGGGTATTGTATGCACCGGCTGCCGGCAAAATCACCAGACTTTATCCTACCGGCAATGCCATGCGTCTTAGAACCGATTACGGCATAGAGCTTTTAATTCAGGCAGGAGTGGATACAGAAGAGCTGGAAGGTCGTCACTATCGCGCAAGAATATTAAAAAATGAAGTGGTCAATAAAGGCAAGCCTTTGCTGGAATTTGATGTGGAAGCGATCAGAGAGGAGGGCTATGATCCGTCTGTTGTGATGACGGTAGAGGATGCCCGGGATTTTCAGAACGTGACTGTCTGTGATGCTCAAAGAGTGAAGGCCGGAGAAAATCTCTTATGGGTACACAGATAAAGGAGAGGGATGCCCCCTCTCCAATCATTTTTTATGTTACAATTTTTACAAGTCCTTTTTTACTCACATCCTTGGGCAGCTCCATAGCAGGATAACCAAGGGCAGCAAGTCCGTAAACAGTATGATTCTCAGGAATTCCAAACTCCGTCAGAATCGCCCTGATTATGGGTTCTTCGCAAATCCCCTGGAGCTGGTTGATCCAGACAGAACCAATCCCATAGGAATGTGCTGCCAGAAAAATATTCTCCAGAGCACAGGCATTATCCTCTTTGCCATAAGGGCTGTCAGTTTCATTAGAAGGAAGAATAATGACCTGGGGATCATACATGTTATAACCATCCCGACCAAGGGTTTCTTTGATGACAGATGCAAGCCTTTGAATCTTTGACCGGTCGGTCACGGCTGTGAACTGCCAGGTCTGTAGTCCTCTGCCGCTGGGGGCATAGCAGGCTGCTTTTAGGATATCCTGCAGCTGATCTTCAGGAATGGGTTTTGCCAGAAAAGAGCGGCAGCTTCTGCGGGTAAGTAAGTTTTCCATGATCGCATTCATTTGAAACACCTCCGTGTATTTATAATGGGTAACCTTCTGCTTATATTATAATATTTAAATAAAATAAATGCATTAAAAAATTTGGTAATTTTATGAAATGTTTACATTTTTTTTATTGACTTAAGTGTGTATTGTGTTATATTAAATATAGAACAACAAAAGGAGGGCTATTGTAATGAACATTCAAAAATTTACCCAGAAGTCCATGCAGGCGGTAGAAGGCTGTGAGCGCCTTGCCTATGAGTATGGCAATCAGGAAATTGAGCAGGAGCATTTACTTTACAGCCTTTTGACCATAGAGGACAGCCTGATCCTGAAGCTGATAGAGAAGATGGAGATACAGAAGGAGCATTTTGTAAATCGCACAAAGCAGGCTGTAGAGAAGCGCACCAAGGTCCGGGGCGGCCAGGTGTATGTGGGTCAGGCATTGAATAACGTCCTGATCAGTGCGGAGGATGAGGCAAAGCAGCTGGGAGACGAGTATGTGTCTGTGGAGCATTTGTTGTTATCCATGTTAAAGAATCCCAATAAGGAGATTGAGCAGATATGGAAGGAATACGGCATCACAAGAGAGCGTTTCCTGAAAGCATTGTCCACTGTGCGGGGTAATCAGCGTGTGACCAGTGATAATCCGGAGGCTACCTATGATACCTTGGAGAAATATGGTCAGGAGCTGGTGGAGAAGGCAAGGAATCAGAAGCTGGATCCGGTGATCGGCCGTGACGGTGAGATTCGCAATATTATCCGTATCCTCTCCCGTAAGGCCAAGAACAACCCGGTACTGATCGGTGAGCCGGGTGTGGGTAAGACTGCGGTGGTAGAAGGGCTGGCTCATCGCATTGTCCGAGGAGATGTGCCCCAGGGCCTGAAGGATAAGAAGATTTTTTCTCTGGATATGGGTGCACTGGTGGCAGGTGCCAAATACAGAGGTGAGTTTGAGGAGCGTCTGAAGGCGGTACTGGAGGATGTGAAGAATAGCGACGGGCAGATTATTCTGTTTATCGATGAGCTGCACACCATTGTAGGCGCGGGGAAGACAGACGGAGCGCTGGATGCAGGCAATATGCTGAAGCCCATGTTGGCCAGAGGAGAGTTGCATTGTATCGGTGCCACCACTTTGGATGAATACCGTCAGTATATTGAGAAGGATCCGGCTCTGGAACGCCGTTTTCAGCCGGTTATGGTAGAGGAACCTACTGTGGAAGATACCATTTCCATATTGCGTGGTCTGAAGGAACGCTATGAGGTATATCATGGTGTGAAGATCATGGACAATGCGTTGGTCAGTGCTGCTGTATTGTCCCATCGGTATATTTCTGACAGGTTTTTGCCGGATAAGGCCATTGATCTGGTGGATGAAGCCTGTGCGCTGATCAAGACAGAGCTTGACAGTATGCCTACGGAACTGGATGAGCTGCAGCGTAAGATCATGCAGATGGAGATTGAAGAGGCTGCACTTAGGAAGGAAGATGACAGACTCAGTCAGGAGAGGCTGGAGAATTTACAGAGAGATTTGGCTGAGTTGAAAGAAGATTTCACCAATCGAAAGGCTCAGTGGGATAATGAGAAGCATTCTGTGGAGAAGTTGTCCAAGCTGAGGGAGGAGATCGATGAGGTCAACAACCAAATTCAGATTGCTCAGAGAGAAGGCAATCTGGAAAAGGCTGCGGAGCTTAGTTACGGTACGCTGCCTTCCTTTAAGAAACAGTTGGAGCAGGAGGAAGAGCGGGTGAATGCATCGGATCTGTCGCTGGTTCATGAGAAGGTATCAGAAGAGGAGATCGCCAAGATCATTTCCCGCTGGACCGGTATCCCGGTAGCCAG
>JAFYSG010000123.1 GCA_017559435.1 Lachnospiraceae bacterium | reverse complement strand
TGGACAACAGCATAGGAATTGTACCGACAAGGCAGCCTAACACAGAAATGAAAATATGTTTCATAATTCCTCCTTTTTGTTGCGCGTTTTCATTACCTCTTTACAGGTTTCTTGGAAACCTCTGTTATAATAACGCATTTCTTTTATCCTGTCAAGGGTTTTTCAATAATCTGTGTAAATTATTTTTCATTGACAGAAAAGGACCCTGCATTTATAATAAAGCACATGGATAAGAAGATTTTAGACGCGCTTTCCTGCTCCATGGGTGGATTTCGTCTCCCACGGTACAAAGACCTCCCCAAACAGGGACTCTATCTGGAGCAGACAACTCAATATGTTAATGCGTGCCTTGAGCCCTTGGGATTTGATGATCTAACCAGCTCCATGATCCGCAATTATGTCAAACAGGGAATCGTTGATCACCCTGTGCGGAAGCTGTATTACGCTGACCAAATTGCCCACCTCATCCCCTTGGCGCTTCTGAAGCAGGTCGCACCTCTGGATACTGTCAGTAACCTTTTTACATTGTTGCACAGCAATGGCAGGTATTCCAACGCTGTGGCTTACGACTATTTCTGTGAGGAACTGGAGAATATTCTTTATTTCCGCTTTGGCCTGAAGGATACCATTGATAAGATTGGTGTTTCCTCTGCTTTGGAAAAGGAAATGCTTCACAGCATTATCACCGCCGTATCTCACATTGTTTATCTCAATTGGTGCTTCCGGTATATTTCCAATAACGAAGAAGACGATTCCGATTATTAAGTTCAAAAACCGCTGATTCCTTCCGGGATCAGCGGTTTTTCAATTATTTAATCGAAAAATCTTGCTATTTCATTGGGTATAGGGTAAAATATCCATGAAAAATAAGATTTTAGGGGATCATACCATTATGGAAGTCAACTACCGCCGGAAAAAGCACTATAAAACCGCCAAATATCCCATGCGCCAATCCAAATTCTGGACTTGGGTAATCTGGTGTCTGTCCAAAATTTGTCTGATCGGCAAAAAGTAAACCCTGGGAACCATTGATATGGAAGGTCTTGAACCCCCTTACATCATCTTCAGCAACCATCAGGCCTTCATCGACTTCGAACTGGCCGCTATGGTCACCACCCCCAAGCCGGTCAACAATGTGGTCAATATTGACGGCTACCACATGATGCCCTGGCTTCTGACCTGGATTGGTTCCATCTGCACCAGAAAGTTTACCAACGACATCCACCTGGTCAAGTCCATCCGCAGAGTTATTCAGAACGGCGACATCCTCTGTATGTACCCTGAAGCACGGTACACTGCCATTGGAACCACCTCCTACCTGCCCGATTCCCTGGGCCGATTGGTGAAGATGAATAAGGTACCTCTTGTTGTGGTCACCCATCACGGCAACCATCTCTATTCTCCTTTCTGGGCCTATGCCAACAAGCGGAAAGTCCCCCTGCACGCCACCTTCCGCCAGGTGCTCACCGCCCAGCAGGTGGCAGAAATGACCCCTGACGAGATCAACGCCGTCATCCGCTCTGCCATGGAGTATGACGAATACCGCTACCAGCTGGAGAACAACATTCTGATCACCGAGCCCTACCGGGCGGAAGGTCTCCAGAAAGTGCTCTACCAGTGCCCCCATTGCCACACCGAATTCCAGATGGGTACCAAGGGTGCTGAAATCTTCTGCAACCACTGTGGCAAACGCTGGTTCCTCCAGGAAAACGGCCAGCTGAAGGCCACCGAGGGCGAGACCGAATTCCCCCACATTCCCGACTGGTTTAAGTGGGAGCAGGAGCAGGTCCGCCAGCAGATCATCGATGGTATATACAGCTATGAGGACGAAGTGGATGTCTACTCCTTCCCCCGTTGCTACCGCTTTATCCCCCTGGGCAAGGCCAAGGTCCGCCACGATTTTGAAAACGGTTTTACCATCGACGGTCATTACCGTGGTCAGGATTACCACATCCACCGTCCTCCCAAGGGCATGAACAGCCTCCATGTGGAATATAATTTCCACCGGCTCCGGAAGGAAAACTGCTTCGACATTTCCACCGAAACAGATTCCTTCTACTGTTACCCCACCAATCCCGACATCATCACCAAGCTGGCTTTCGCCACCGAGGAGATTTACAAACTGCACCTTCCTAAAAAGGACTAAACAAAAGGAGAGGCTCACGCCTCTCCTTCTCTTATGTGCACAATAGGATAACAATTGGAATTTAACGCTCTCACTTAAGCTCTGCAATTTTTGCATCAAGCTTCTGGACAAACTGACCTACAAAATATCCGTCAATAAATCGATGGTTTACATCCAGTGTCATATTGATGATATATTTTCCGTTCTGCTCAGTATATTTTCCCCAAACCAAAATGGGTGCTGTGTCATCCTTTAGTTTGGGGTTGGTATAGTCTCGTTCATTTGAACACATGGTTATATCTGCCCATGGAATACAGGAGTAGATAATCTGCGACTCTCTCAAGCCGTCCAACGCATAAACAGATAAGGGATTGTTTTCGCTTTCTTCTCTGGCTTTTAGCGAAAAATCTATAATATTTCCCTCACATGGAAGAGATACCATGTGAAAACTCGTGGACCCCTTCTTCAAATCTGTGAAGCAAGGTACACGGCGGTCAATCCTGAATACTTTGTTATCCTCCGTTTCCAGGAGAAATTCATCGATTTTATTTATTGATTGAGTGCATAAATATATCAAGGAATAGTAAAATGAGATTTTGTTTTTTCTCGTGAACGCCAAGAGATTTGTAACATCAATGTTAAATGCTACGCAATAATGCGGTGTAGCATTTTGTGAATAAAATTCAAAATGTTCTTTTCGTTCCCACTGTTCCATATTAATTTCTCTTCGCATAGCCAGTCTCCTTATCGTCGCAAAATTCAAGTTTATCTAACTGTTTATTTCATTCTATCATATATCCCC
>JAFYSG010000122.1 GCA_017559435.1 Lachnospiraceae bacterium | reverse complement strand
CGTGGGTATTTTTATGTTAAAATACCGACTTACTAATAGTATAGCTGATTCTGGGGGAAAAGTAAAGAAAAAGCGCTTTTCTCGAAGCTCATATTGTGGTATACTTATTTTGGGATGTTATCGATTTATAGGTTGGATGGACATTTTGTGTTTAAGACCATATGTTAGGTTGTTGTATGGAGAATGGGAAAATGAATGAAAAAGTTTTAAAGACACTTGAATATACAAAGATTATTGGGCTTTTGGTGGAAAAGGCTGATTCTGTTCCGGGGAAGAAGCTCTGTGAAGAGCTCCTTCCGATGGTGGATATCGAGGAGATTCGGAGGGCGCAGACGGAGACGAAGGATGGGCTTAGCAGGTTGTTTCAGAAGGGTAGCACTTCTTTTGGGGGGAATTATGATGTTGGGTTTTCGCTAAGGGTGTTGGAGATTGGAAGTACTTTGTCAATGGCGGAGTTGCTTAAGGTGGCGAAGCTGCTTGACAATGTGAATCGAATCAAGGCTTATGGGCGGCGGGACAGGGAGGATGCACCGGTTGATAGTCTGGATGAGTATTTTGAAATGTTGACGCCTTTGACGCAGGTGGCAAATGAGATTAATCGTTGTATTTTGTCGGAGGAAGAGGTGGCGGATGATGCCAGTCCGAAGCTGAAATCTATTCGGCGGAATATGATCTTGACCAATGAGAAGATTCATAATCAGTTGAATTCTATGGTAAATGGCTCTCATCGCACCTATTTGCAGGATGCGGTGATCACGATGAGGAATAACCGGTATTGTATTCCGGTGAAGGCGGAGTATAAGGGGCAGGTACATGGTATGATCCATGATCAGTCCTCTACCGGGTCTACTTTCTTTATTGAACCGGCGGCTGTGGTAAGTCTGAATAATCAGCTGCGGGAGTTGGAATTGGAGGAACAGAAGGAGATCGAGGTGATCATGGCCACATTAAGTGCTCTGATTGGGGAGCATGTGGAAGAGATTCGGGTGAATCAGCAGATGATGACCACCCTTGATTTTATTTTTGCTAAGGCCAAGCTTGCAATGGAGCAGAATGCTACCAGGCCGATTTTTAATACAGATCATTATATCAATATCCGGAAAGGGCGCCATCCTCTTCTGGATAAGAAGAAAGTGGTTCCCATTGATATTCATCTGGGAAAGGATTTTGATCTGTTGATCATTACGGGGCCCAATACAGGTGGTAAGACAGTGTCGTTAAAGACGGTAGGGCTATTCACACTAATGGGTCAGGCCGGGCTGCATATCCCGGCACTGGATCGGTCGGAGTTGTCTATCTTTACGGAAGTATATGCGGATATTGGGGATGAGCAGAGTATTGAGCAGAGTTTGTCCACATTTTCCTCTCATATGACCAGTATTGTCCACATTTTAGGGCATGCGGATGAGAATTCATTGTGTTTATTTGATGAGTTGGGGGCGGGAACGGATCCTACGGAGGGTGCAGCCCTTGCCATCGCCATACTGAATCATCTGCATGACAGGGGGATTCGGACCATGGCCACTACGCATTATAGTGAATTGAAGATTTATGCGTTGTCCACATCTTTTGTGGAAAATGCTTGTTGTGAATTCAGTGTGGAGACGCTGAAGCCCACCTATCGGCTGCTTATCGGTATTCCCGGTAAAAGTAATGCTTTTGCCATCTCTTCCAAGCTGGGGTTATCGGATGAGATCATCAATGCAGCAAAAGAGTAGATCAGTAAAGAAGACGAAAGCTTTGAAGATGTGATCGCAGATCTGGAGCAAAGCCGGGTGATCATTGAGAAGGAACGTCAAGAGATCGCAGAATATAAGCAAAAAATCCGGACTCTTGAAGAGCAGCTTCGTAAGAAAAATGAAAAGATTGATCAGGCCAAGGATAAAATCCTCCGGGAAGCCAATGAAAAGGCCCGTACTATTCTGCAGGAAGCCAAGGATGTAGCGGACGAAACCATCCGTGATTTTCACAAGCTGGGTGCAGGCAGTGACATCAAAGAGCTGGAGAAGAAGCGACAGAAGGTTCGCGATAAGATCAGTGAGAAGAATGAGAAGCTCAGCCTGAAAAACAGCAATACATCCGGCAATCAGCCCGGAAGGAAAGAGCTGGATCCCAAGAAGCTTAAAAAGGGAGAATCAGTGAAGATCCTGTCCATGGGTCTGAAAGGAACCGTATCCACACTGCCCGATGCCAAAGGCAACCTGTTCGTACAGTGCGGTATCATGCGCTCTCAGGTCAATGTGAAGGATCTGGTGCTGATTGAGGAGGATACCATTTCCACACCCACACTGCAGCGCACCAACACCGGCAAGATCAAGATGTCCAAATCCTTCTCCATTTCCCCGGAGATCAATTTGCTGGGACGGACTGTGGACGAGGCTTTGGCAGAACTGGATAAATATCTGGATGACGCTTATCTGGCCCATCTAAACAGTGTGCGGGTGGTGCACGGTAAAGGAACCGGAGCGCTTCGGAGCGCGGTACACAACCATTTAAAACGAATGAAACATGTAAAAGAATACCGCCTGGGCGAATACGGCGAAGGCGATGCAGGTGTAACCATTGTAACATTTAAATAATGGTGTCAGCATCCCCCGGCACATAATATAAAAAGGAGACTTCCCATGGTAAATAAACAAAAAATTCTAATCGTAGACGATGACAACAATATTGCAGAACTTATCTCCCTATACCTGACGAAAGAGTGCTTTGACACTATGATTGTCAACGATGGCGAATCTGTTATGAACACCGTTCTGACCTTCAATCCCAACCTGATCCTTCTGGACCTGATGCTTCCCGGTATAGACGGCTATCAGGTATGCCGTGAGGTACGGGCGAAATATTCCCTGCCCATCATTATGCTTTCTGCCAAAGGTGAGGTGTTTGACAAGGTACTGGGGCTGGAGCTGGGTGCTGACGATTATATTGAAAAACCCTTTGATGCCAAAGAGCTGGTAGCCCGTGTCAAGGCGGTACTGCGCCGCTACAAACCTGCTCCTCAAGCTCCTGATGTACCAAAGGACAAATGTGTGGAGTACGCAGACCTGACCATCAATCTGACCAATTATTCCGTGACCTATATGGGCAAGAACGTAGAAATGCCGCCCAAGGAGCTGGAGCTGTTATATTTCCTGGCAGCCTCCCCCAACCATGTTTTCACCAGAGAACAGCTTCTGGACCAGATCTGGGGCTACGAATACATCGGAGATACCAGAACCGTAGACGTTCATATCAAGCGCCTGCGTGAAAAGATCAAAGATCATGCCAACTGGAAACTGGCTACCATCTGGGGAATCGGTTACAAATTTGAGGTAAGGTAGCATTGATGTAAAATAGTATTGAGGTAATACCATGAAGAAGACCTTGTACCTGAAGTTTATACTGGCATACTTTATCTTTGGTGTGTTCGGCTTCGTCATCACCAGCGCTTTTGTTCCCAATATGATCAAGAACCACTTGATCCGGGAGAAAGCTGAGGTGCTGTACTCCGAAGCCACCTTGATCGCCAACACTTATGCCGGTGGGCTCTACACCAGCGAAACCACTTTGGAAACTGTGAAGAATCAGCTGGATGCCCTGTCCATTTACTTAAGCTCTACCATTCGCATCATCAACCCTTCCGGGCGTCTGGTATTGGATACCAACATGCGCCTGAACGTAGATGATGTGATTATGGTGAAAGATTTTGATCCCACCACCATTCAGGGTACTTATTATGATGTGGGGCCATATTATGATGCCTACGATGGTGATGTGATCAACGTCATCGCTCCCATCACCAGTGATTTCAAAGTTAAAGGATATGTGGTGATCTACAGCAGCATGACAGACATCGAGCAATCTGCAGCCGGTCTTTTGAATATTTCCTATGTAATTTTGATCGTATTATTGATGCTGTCCATGATCATTCTGATATTTTTTACAGAGATGGTTTATATACCGCTGAAGAAAATCACCTATGCCACGGAACAGTACGCTTCCGGCAACATGCATTATGAATTTCAAGTGGACAGTGAGGACGAAATCGGCTACCTGGCTGCCTGTCTGTCCTTTATGGCCAGTGAGATCGCCCGGGCTGAAGATGACCAAAAGAAATTTGTGGCCAATGTATCCCACGACTTCCGCTCCCCCCTGACTTCTATCCGAGGATACTTAGAAGCCATGCTGGACGGCACTATCCCTCCTGAGATGCACGAAAAGTACCTGACCATCGTGCTCAATGAAACCCAGCGTCTGACCAAGCTGACCAACAGCCTGCTGACTCTGAACAACTTAAATACCAAGGGAATGATGATCGACAAAAGGGATTTTGACTTAAATGACGTAGTCCGCAAAACCGCTGCTACCTTTGAAGGGACATGCCGCAGCAAAAATATGGGAATTGAGCTGATATTGACCGGCGATGTGTTGTATGCCCATGCAGATGTGGACAAGATTCAGCAGGTACTTTACAACCTTATCGACAATGCTATCAAATTCAGCCACCAGAACACCTCCATCCGGGTAGAGACCTCTGTGAAGAAAAATAAGATATTTGTGTCAGTGAAAGATACCGGTATCGGCATTCCTAAGGATGATTTGAAAATGATCTGGGAACGGTTTTATAAGTCAGATTCCTCCAGAGGTAAGGACAAAAAAGGGACCGGACTGGGACTTTCTATCGTGAAAGAAATTGTGAAAGCTCATGGCGAACATATTAATGTAATCAGTACACTGGGAGTGGGAAGTGAATTTATCTTCTCTTTGCAAAAAGCATTAAAAGAATCAGAAGAAGATTAGGGGCGCTTAAACAAGCGCCCCTAATTTTCCCACAATCTTCCTCACCGGATGATACAACACCAGCATCAATACAAAATTTCCCACTCCATGGACTATATCCCAGGGGATCCCGGCGATCCACCAGGCAAACGCTGCGGAAAGACCGGCTGCCAATCCTCCGCCTGATGCATTGATAAGCACATAGGGAAAAGCACAGAGCAACCCAAAGCCCAGTCCGAAGAAAGCAGACAGCATACTCCAGAATAATACTGACTCTATCTTACGGCACAGCCATGTGATCAGTGCCAGCAGCGGCCATGTATAAATATACATGATCAACCACAGTCCAAAAGGATAAATGGCTGCTTCGATCAGGATAAATACCGGTATGACGAAGACTATCTTCCAGCCGAAGAAGAGCGTGAACATAATCACCCAGAAAGTAGTCAGTTCAATATTAGGCAAAAATGTCATAGCCATCTTGCACACTTCTATAACCGCCACCATCATACCAATCAGGGTGATATCCTTGACGGTCAGGATTTTTTTATTATTCTTAAAAAACAGTTCTCTCATGATTTACTCTGCTATGTATACAGTATATTCGATACGGAATACATCCCCATCCTCTACAGGCTGTGAATCAATACCATAATTACAATATCCATCATTTACATAAAATCCCCAATAAGCACTGCCTGAATTCAAGTCTGCTGCTTCTCCGTTTACCGAGTTGACCACCAAACCATATTGTCCTTCTGATGTTCCAAAAGTAAGCCCCTGTTCCTTGGCCTCTTCCATAGCCTCTCGTAAAAATTGTACATCGGTCTTCAATTCATACGTGGTTGATTCTTTGGCTTTGTTCACTACAACAATGGTAATTTCTTTGCTTCCCTGTACCGGCTTCTCGCGAAAAGCGTTGTACGCCAGCGCCATCAGTGCAATGATCACGGTTAATAAGATCACGCCGATCACCATTTTCTTGTTACTTGTTTTGTTGTTTGTTTTGTTTGTTGTTGTCATTTTGACCTCTCTTTCTGCTCTTTGGCATTTGATTTTCGCAGGTCGAGTTCTTGTTTTGGTGCATCCTGTGGGTTCCAATTTCTTTTGTGCAACAAAAAACCTCCCTAAAGTCCACATATCGACTTTCCGGAAGGTCACATCCATTGCAATCACGCGCCCATCGACACGATCCTGCAATTCCTTCGTACTAACCAAGTTCTCGTGGTCCTACAGTACTCA
The DNA here is from genome assembly GCA_017559435.1 of Lachnospiraceae bacterium. Taxonomy (GTDB): domain Bacteria; phylum Bacillota; class Clostridia; order Lachnospirales; family Lachnospiraceae; genus Acetatifactor. The sequence goes on along the minus strand of JAFYSG010000122.1, from coordinate 2,213 downwards.
CTACAGGCAGGTCTTCTGGCTTGGGTCTCATCATCCTGTTATGCCTTCCCGGGTTCTCCCAGTGGCCTGCTTCAAACAGGACTTCTCCCTTACAGCGACGAGATCGCGCAGGTCTTGCACCTGCTTCCCTTTTCATCGGATCAAAGCCTATTAGCTTTGATCCGACACCTGTAATGTATCCATATTTATTTACAGTAGTAAGTGTAACACAATATACTTAAAAAAACAATTGAAAAAATTATTATTTTTTTCCTAAGCTAAGACCGAACACACTTATGCTTTATTCTTCACTTCCTCAAGCTTGCTCCACTCTTCAAGTAGCTTACGCTGTTGTTCTTCAAGTAACTTCCTTAGACTGTCAATCTCCCCTTGTTGCTTGTCCATTTCTTTCTGCCGCTTGTCCATTTCTTCCTGCTGTTTATCTATTTCTTCCTTCTGTTTATCTATTTCTTCCTGCTGTCTTGCTATCTCTTCCCGCATCTTAGGAACATCTACACGCTCAAAATTTTCGAATAACTCCGGCATATTTCCCTCCTTAATCCGGCTCACAAAATCCTCAATCTCCTCCTGCGGAAGATTCAGCCGGTTCAACAAAATGGTCATAAATCTTGCGATAATATCCAGTATATGCTGAGGAGATTCCTTTAAAATATTTTCCTGACTATCCTTCCACACCGAAATCCCCTTAAAATCCTCCAGACTCTGCAGTTTATTTAAAAGCATAATAAGACCCATCTCATTATTCTTCTCCATCAACTGTTGATTTGTGTAATCATGGGGTCTGATCACCTCATATGTAAAATCAGGAATATACTTATCAAAAATATCTGCCAGATAAATACGATCTTTCAGGTTCATAACCGCAGTCCAGGTACCGGTTCCTTCAAAATACACAATAGGCAAAATAGGCGGATACTTAAAATCTTTATGAATACTTGTCAGTACCTTCTTCTGCACTTCTCCAGCTTCCTCTGATTCCTTGGTTTTCTCTGAGTCCTTCTTCTGTCGATCGCTCTCCTTCTGCATTTCCTTCTCATAGTCTTCCCAGATATAACACATATACCGCAATAGCTGCATAATTACATTATAATCTACTTTTGTCTTATGTTCAATAAGAGAAATCAAAAAAAGTGATGTACCATCTCCCAAATTGATTCTTTTTACGGTATCTGCCTCTCTTTCTGAAGTAAATAGCGGTGTATACCGCTCCGTTACATCCTCAATATCCTCGGGCTTAATATTTTTCAAGATCGGTATCTCTACGTAATCTTTCAGAAATTGAGCACAAAGAATTGCATTCTTAAAAAAGATCTTACCACTGCCATCCTTAAACATTGTATTATTATCAATAATTTTCGCATTTTGCTTATCAATCCCCATAATATCTCCTTTCTGTCCTTAGCAAAAAGAACGTTAAAATGATTGTTTTATTTTTTATTTACAATTATAAAAGGTCATAAAAACCCTTTTTTTTACTTAAATCTTGGAAAATAGACCTGAAGCAGGTCAAATGAATCACCTAAGACTTATAAGAAAATAAATTTTATTGTATGCACACATGTAAATTTTTAACTTATGAAAATATCTTACTACATCTTCTAAAGATTTGCAACCTATTTTTTACTTATCCTAAACTTTTGTAGTATCGGTTGTTTATAATTTTAATGAAACAGCTATTTCTCCAACACACAATACACATAAGCATTCCCCTGCTTCCCCACCCTATCCAGAGTTTCAACATAATATAAAATATTCACAACTGTTTGAGCCAGCTTAACCGAAATGTGTGCCGCCTTGGCAAAATCCTTCACTGTAAACTCCCCCTCCAATTGCGCCGGTACAAACTGCATGTAATCCTCCACACGCTCCACATCTACTTCTCCTACAAGGTCAGTGGGAATTCGATCATATCTGGTAGACCCTTTCTTTCGGTCCCTGCTCCAGCCGTTCAACAGTCGATACTCCTCCATATCAACCAGTACCAGCTTTAATCTCAGGTTTGGGTCCTTCAAAAACATCTTTATTTTGTATAGTTCAATAAAAGCCTGATAAGCATTGCCTTTCTTAGGCGATTTGCGCTTATTGCTAAGTTCCCCACTTTCCTCATCTATCCAAATCAGCCATTTCTCCCGGGGAATGGGATACACAATGGTCACCGGGTACAGTGGCAGAAAGGCTGCTAACTTGTCCCGCATCCGATTAAATTGTCTTGT
>JAFYSG010000121.1 GCA_017559435.1 Lachnospiraceae bacterium | reverse complement strand
GTAGTAGTAAACATCTAAGTCCTCGATGGTTTTCATCTGCTGACATACATACTGTTCTGTAAGAGCACCCTTGAACTCAACGAAAAGGTCATTTCCGTCAAGCAAAGTGCGCTGACGAAGTCCTGCCATACAGCCAAGAAGCCCAACGTCTACCACAAACAGCTTAAATGCTTTCAAATCTTCATACACCTTCAACGGAATACCCGCCGCATTCACTCGGCTGACCTTGTGAACAAGACCACAATCACAAAGCCACATAATTGCGGTTTCATAGTCTTTTGCACGAGCACCTTCACGAATCAGACCGTAGATGAACTTTTTGTTTTCTTTAGCCAACTGAGAAGGTATGCTGTTCCACAACATACGCAATCTCGGAACAATTTCATTTGGAGCGTGCTTAGAGAAATCTTGTTCGTAAGCCGCAAGAATTCGCTTTTGAATTTCACGAACCTCGTTAAAGTCCTTGTTCTCTGCAAAGCTTTGTACCGCTTCAGGCATGCCGCCAACAAAGTAATAGTGCTTTAAAACATCGATATACGTTTGCTTAAAGCTTGTGATCATTTGAAAATCTTGCTTATCAAGCAACTCGGCAAATCGTTCTTTACCGGTTGCCATTAAAAACTCTTTGAAAGAAAGAGGATAAAGCTTTAAAAAATCCACCTTTCCCACAGGGAAAGATGTGCCTTGATGCAAAGCAATACCAAGCAAAGAGCCGGCACATACAATATGAAACTGTGGTGCATTTTCATAGAAATACTTAAGAGATGCCAATGCTCTTGGAACTTCCTGCACTTCATCAAAAATCAACAAAGATTTTTCAGGATCAATCTTACGACCCACATACAGTTCCAATCCCATAATTAAACGATCCGTATCCAGGTCAGAAGCAAATAACTCTGCCATTCTGGAATTGGAGTCAAAATTGATATATACGGTATCCTCATACGCCTGTCTGCCAAATTCTTTCATCAGCCAAGTCTTGCCGACCTGACGTGCACCTTCGATAATTAAGGGCTTACGGCGTTTGCTTTGTTTCCATTTTAATAGCTTTTCAATAGCAATTCGGTACATGGTCGCGCCTCCGTTACTTTAATGCAAGTATAGCATAGCATATGGTTACAAAAAATGCAACGAGTTTTTGTTGTGTGGATACATTTTTTACAATGAATATGGTTTTAGGATGGGGCTCTGCTTCGCAGCTCGCGGGTGAGGTGGGCTCTGCTTCGCACTCGCGGGGGGAATAAGGCTCTGCTTCGCATTCGCGGGAGGGGGGGGAGTAGAGAGTGACGTTCAGCCGCGCCCATTCGCAAAACCGCCCCTTCGGGGCTTTCCGCTGCTTCACAGCTCCTTTTGCTCATATGCGGGGCGCTCCCTCAGAGACGATAAAGGGATAAAAATTCGTGCAAGCACGATTTTTATCCCTTTATTGTCTCTGGCTGAACTGGTTAGATAAATTCCATCCTCTCAAAATACTTCATAAGTATGCTTGCACAATTTTCTATTCCCAAAGCAGTGGTGTCCAGGATCATGTTGTAGTTGTTTACGTCGCCCCAGACTTTGCCGGTGTGTTCGTGGTAGTATTCAGAACGATGGCGGTCATTCTTTTCTAACATTTCTTTGGCATCTTCGTAGGAAATAGATTCTTTCTCCATGATTCTATGAATCCGATCCTCTTTAGACGCGCTGATGTATATATTAAATACATTAGGCTGGCCCTTCAAAATCTCTGACGCACATCTGCCCAGAATAATACAGGGTTGCTCCGCCAGCTCTTTAATCACCTCTGCTTCTCCGACAAAGTTGTGACCCTCCAGTTCATGTTCAATATAGGCCTTATCATAAACAGGAATGTTAAGCTTCTCCGATAGCTCCTTTGCTATCAGGCTTGCACCTGTACCATATCTTCTGCTCATAGTAATTACCAATTTCATCTCAAAAACCTCCTTAGCAGTTAAGTTTTCGTAGTATGGTTATAGTATATACTACCGACACAAAATATGCAAGGCTCTATATGCTTACATTTTTATCCATTTTTTATAAGGTCTTAATTCCTTACTTAAAACGTCAATTCCCCAACCTTGCCAAAATGATTCCCTCGATCATATGCCACCACATTCTCAGAAGTAACAATATAGAAATACTGTCCTGCATAAACACCCCTATAATAACCGGATTGGGCAACATCCTGTGTCAGCAGGTTGTTGAACTTTCCGTCTTTCCATTCAAAGAGCAGGTAGGTGTTGCTCTGTGTCCTGTCATATTCTGTGACCACAAAACCGATGAGGTTGGCTTGCGGTTCTGCCAACACTGTCTTGTACTGATCAAGTGCTGGGCTATAGTCTGCATTGGCGATGCAGATGCAGTCTGCAGCCTGTAAGTCTGCGGGATTGGACACATCAAACATGGACAGCTTAATTCCCTCTCTCATACCCGTGTCCGGATCTGTCTCGTAGCCGATGCCAAACATGGTGCCGGGTTCCCACATGTGGAGGTACTCTGAGTAACCTGTAATTTTCAGTTCACCTAAGATTTCCGGTTTTGATGGATCGGAAAGGTCTACCGCAAACAGTGGATCAATGTTTCGGTAGGTTACAAAGTAGGCCATATCACCCAGGTATCTGGCTGCGTAAATGGTCTCACCGGGGGCAATGCCTTCCAACTTTCCTGTCAATTTCAATTGCTCATCCAGAATGTACAGGTTCGTGCCCTCGTTGGAATTGTCACTGGCAGTCAGGATCCGTAGCATGTTCTGATACTCATTGATGGCAAAAGTATCCCGCACTCTTCCTTTTACGCCGGAAGCACTGACCGCATTGATTTCACCGTCTGTCAGGCTGAATTTGGCAATTTCAGTGGTAGCTTCCTGATTCCAATTCACACGATACAGGTAAACTGCTTCCGTACTTACATACACGTTTACATCATTATTGACAATCATTACATTGTCCATAATCTCCTCCGGTTCATCCGTGTCAATGGAGGAAACGATCAGGCTGTTGCCACCCTGCTGTGGAATATAGATGCAATCGGAGGCAATCATTTCTCCTCCTGCCAGCGGAATCCAATCATCGCTGCCACGGTCATAACCATAACAATTTTCAGCCAGCGATTCCTTGGTAAATAAATATACTTTGTCTCCAATCTTACGGGAAGTGTAGTAGGATCCATCCTGACCAACCTGACCCAGAAGTTCAGGCTTTGACGGTTTATCCAGGGAGTACGTATACAGAGTGGTCATATTTTGAGTAACTGTATAATACTCTGAAATCTCCATGTTTCCTGATTCTTTTTTGATCTCTTTTAGCTGCGTATACTTTTCCCCGGTGATCACCAAAAGCTTTCCATCGTCCACATAGATTTCCTTGATGGAGAAAGAGTCCGTATCCGAAGGCATCTCCAGAACAGTGGCTTCTTTAGGTTTTCCTTTGCGGATATCCACAATATGCACCCTGTTGTCAGTTACCACGTAAAGATATGCACCGTCCGTCTTCACAATATCGCTTTCATCCACACCCTGGGTCTGCACATTGGTCTTGGAATAGCCTTCGGTCTGGTTCCCGGCAGACTCTTTTAGGATAGCAGACGGGCTGCTACTTCCGATGCCTGCGACATCCGTACGCTCAAATACTCCTCCGTCAGCAGCCTCTAATTCTTCTATGGGCATACCATTCATAGTGAAATCCATCACATAATTGTATTTCCAATAAAGCCCGGAATCCGCTACGATATCATACACTTCACTGTAATCCTCTGCTACTCGATAGAGATCGCCTGCATCTTCTTTCGATTGCATGATCTTTTTTGACTTCTCAACAACTTCCCCTTCTGCCAAATTTCCGCTACCGTTCATTTCTCCCGTTGCGCTGTCCGGATCAACAGACTGTTCTCCGGTCTTTTGCACAAACTTATCCCCCAGGTTCATGGTGCCGCCAAAAAGTGGCAGTCCACACACTGCCAAAATTACAGCTGCCGTTACTGCGTAACCCTTATAAAAGTTTCTGCGGTGTTTCTTTGTCAGCATCCGACCTGCATCCACCACGTCCCCCGGCGCCTCTTCTGCTGACTGTATCAAATCCACGATTTTGTCCGGCTTCAACCTCTCCGGCACTTCCACATCTTCTGCGGACTGTCTGATCAAATTTCTCATCTGCCTGTCATTCATATGCACACCTCCTGGCTGTTAATCTTCTCCGCCATTCTTTTCAACGCTCTGCTCTCCTTGGTCCGGACCGTATTGGCATTCATCCGAAGCATCTTCGCGATCTCCTTACCGGTATAACCGCCAAACACATGCATACTGATGATGAGGCGTTCCTCGTCTGTAAGCTCGCCAAATAATTTCCGGATATACAGGCTGTCTGTCATCTCCGGTGTGGAAGCAGCCACATATTCTGCCTCCTCCAGCTCTACATGTTTTCTGGTATACTCCCGCAGCCTGTTTTTACATTTATTAGACAAAATCCGAAACATCCATGCTCTGAAAGCCTCGGCACTGCGCAGTTTCTCAATGGATGCATAAGCATCTGTCACCGCCTCACTGACCGCATCCTCAGCGTCAGCTTCATTGCGCAGCGTATACAGCGCAAAACGATACAGATCCTTATAGATCGCCTCATATAAACCGGCAAATGCCCCGGCATCTCCTGCCCTGGCTGCCTCTACCAATTCCAGATACTGATCCATTCTCTCACCTCTCCCTGCCTTACGGCAGTTATTGCCAATAATCCGGCTTGCGCGCACTTTTAGGTGTTCATACTTATAGTGTAATAATTTGGGGGGATTGTTTCAATAAGATTTTATTATTTTACAAACAATACCATATAGAGTAATTATAGACAGCAAAAAGCAGCCCTCACTTGCCAAAGTTAAGCTGCTTTTTTATATATGCTCATTAAAATATTCCTGCGTAACCTGCAATTGTTTCTTCAATATCTCTTTCCACATCCTACTATGAATTTCCCCTGATCCTTTAGAGACTTTTGTCATTCGAATACTCCCATCATCATCCATCTTTCTATAAAAATAATGATCCGTATCTTTATATAATTCCCAACCGTCTCTTTCACAAAATCTCTTTAGTTCTTTCCATCTTGGCATCTAATACTTTCCCCTATCTTCTTTGGATCATCCATGATTAACGCTTTAAAAATATATGGCACATGAGCTTTTCTGTTAGGTGCATGAGAATATAATTCATAATTCAAATAATATTCTGTAGAGTATTCCAGAATGCTATTAGCCAAAGCCAGACGCGCTTCTACTTCTGTCACTCCATTTTCAATCAAATCAATCTCATTTAACGATAGCGTAATCGTACCATCATCTTCCATATATTTTAATGCAGTAAATGTATATGCATTAAGAATTTGGGACATGGTATCCAAATTAGAAAACCACATTTTATCTCTAGTTCTTTTAATAAAAATAGGTTTATCATGAATGACTCCATCACAAGAAGCACTCCACTCTTTTCTTACATCAGTCGCTTGTTTCATTAACATCTCTATCATCTCCTTTGCATGCCTCCATTATAATATAATGTGTACATAGTGTCAATAGTGTACATTCTGTACATATTATATCTGGCATCCATATTTTTTATGCATAGATGTTCAACAATAAAAAGGCTGTTGTGTTGGAAATCTTTTTTAAGATACATTTCGCCCCACACAGCCAATATAATTCCCAGCACCTTATCTGTAACGACCAGCATTTTGTAATTTTTGTAATCCTACATTGCAATTTAGCATCTTTTAATGCTATTCTGCTTTACGATTCAATCCCGTCTCGTCTCTTAGTGATTTTAAACAAGTATTTTGCTCTCATAATTCTTTTTTACTATTTTCCATTATTTGTATCTCATAATTAATAACAGCCACGCATTGCGTGGCTGCATAATATCATATACGAATTATTAAGTCAATATTTTCTTCAAAACTTCTTTCACAATATTTTCCACCTGAGAGCTACTGATTTCTTTGCTGACTGCTGTATTAAAGTCACCCTTATTGCCATCCTGCTCTTTCTTCTCCCACAGATAATCCGCATACCTTGCCGAAATATAAAGAAAATCCGACAACCTGTTCACATACTGAAGTGCACTTTTATCTGCCCCGTACCGCAGTGAAACTTTGCGAAAGCATCTCTCTGCTCTCCTGGCCACAGCTCTTGCTACATCAAGCCGCGCTGAAGCTTCGCATCCTCCATAAAGGACAAACTTCATTTCTCTCTGAAAAGAGCCTTCAATCCTATCGATTTCCTTTTCCAGAAAAGCAATCTGCTCTTCTTTCACTTTATATTTCTGATCACGGGGATCTGCGATACCGGCCATGACACCGATCAATTCACTCTGAATCTTAGACAGGGTCTCTTTCACAGCATCCTCTGCCACCACCTTAGCAAGCCCTATATGACTGCTCAGCTCATCGATGGTCCCCAAAAGCTCTATTCTGTCATCTGACTTTGAGACCCGGACACCATTCATAAGAGAAGTGGTTCCGCCATCTCCTGTTTTGGTATATATTTTCATGGACAACTCCTTTTCTTAGGCCTCTACACACCCTTAAACGGCTGTTTCTTAATAGCCCTGGCGCTGTTAGCTCCCAGCCTCCTGCTCTCTTCCCCGGAAGGGTAAACATAATACTGGATATTCTGTCCCGGCTTCAAACCACGGATCAAAAATGCAGCGCTGTCACCTTTTATTCCAATGCCGGATCCCAGCATGGAATCATTGGCTGCGGACCAGGCAAGCGCGTTCAGATCCTGACCGATCTGCTCCGTCACCTCATAAAACACGCCTTCCTCCTCGATGCCGGAGCATATTTCACGAAGCACCGTCTGGTTAGGACTATCTGTATATATGTATATCGAAGGTCTTTTTACAATCATTTTAAGCACCGCCTTAATCCCCAATGGCTGACAGTACCAACCCTGTAGCCACCGCGTTTCTGGGTCCTTCGCTGCCGCGGATATTACCCCGTCCGCAGACGATCATATACTTTGCAAACTCTTCCATGAGCATTTCCGGGATCTCAAAATCTTCTGCGGAGCCGCCCACCAATACTACATTCGGTATCTTCTTCAGATTATGATCCGGTGCCACTGCTTTCAAGGCTCTGATGGCATTGGTCACAAACACTTTCTGCTTTGCTTCCCTTCTCACCTGAACGATCTTTTCCATCGGAATGTCTTCCTCGATGCGGATCAGTCCACTTTCCGATAGCATTACCACTCTTCCATAGAACCTCGGATCAATGGAATCCTCTACAAAATTGATCTGACCGTTCTCCATGCGCATATGGAACAGACTTTCCACCTTGGCAAGAGGATATTTTTTGATCTGCTCCGCTACATGCCTGTCAGACAGTCCCAGTTCAATCTGGATCAACATGGAAACCAGCTCACCGGCACCTGCCTGGTGGATGATTCTCACCTGACCATTCTCATTTACCAAAGCTGCATCTGTAGAACCGCCGCCCATATCCAGCATAGCCAGAGGCAGTTTTACACCGGGAGTGGTCAAAGCTCCCAAACTTGCCATGACTGCTTCCACACCGGCCACCACCACTTCAATGCCCAGTTCAGACTTCAATCTCTCTGCAATTCTCTGCATGGGAAGCTGCTGGGTTCTTACCATTGCAGCCACACCCACTGCCTTCTCCAGACAGGTTTCTCCGGCCAAAGCTCCCGATATCAGTACCGGCGCCATGGTATCCACCGCCAGAATGTCTGTAATGTGTACCTCTTCTGTGGTACCATTCAGCTCTTTCATGGTGCTTCTAATCTTGGCAAACATATTGCCGATATTCGTATTGGGCTGACCGATCACATCTGTGATAGTTCCCGCATCGGACACTGCCTTCATGATCTTCTCAGCACCTTCATCTATATTAATAGAACTCTTATTCTCTGCGATAAAAGTGATCTCACCGGCAGGAAGTACATTCTCCTGTACATTACCACCCGGAGTCTTGAGCACCACTGCGCTTCTCTTACCGATCAGACTCTTGGCGATGGGCGTGATCACCCGTGTTTCTTCTGCATTTAATTTCAATAAAGTAGCAATACCGTAAGGATTGGAAAGCATCCGGATAGTCTGACCCGGCGGAGCCACCTCAATAGCCGCCAAAACGCCTCCCGGCAATTTGTCGATCCTTGCCACCTCATCGATGATGGGAATCTTCTTCTTTAGACGATTCTCCACAAGCACCGCTTCGTCCGCTTGCAGGATAATGCCCACAATATCAATATCCTGGGCGATACGGTTTACGATCTCTGCGATAGCCTCATAAGGATATTCCTTGGGCACTGCCAGGATGTAAGATTTACCCGACACCGTCCTTCTCTCTTCCCCAAAGCGCAGGATCTCTCCCACCGCCTGACCTACACCGGCAGGGGTAGATGGGTTGTGACCGATCATAGAGGAATCCGTGATGATCGTCTCTGTCAAGGTCTCCATGGCAGTATCACCGATGACCGGCGCTGCTTCATTGAGACGGATCAGGGACAGATCACTGACTTCCCTGCCAATCTTGCTCATGGCACCTTTTAAAGCTGATTTAATTGCATGAATATTAGCAACCGTACCTTTCGTTCCGGTTGTCGGGCATGAAGTGCTTGCCAAAAAGCGCACGCTACTGCCTGCGCTTATTTCGCCGATACACACTTCCGTTGTTGAATTGCCGATATCTACTCCTGCAATATACCTCAAAGTAAAACGCCTCTTTTCTCGTACACTTCCACAGCTTCCATTACAAGCCTTGCACAATTCTTGGCATTGTATTTCTCGATCAACTCCTGTGCCATCATTACCAGTTCCAACTTGGTGGAACGGTTGGGACGAAGCTTATCGTACATTTTCAAAATGACATCATCGGGCACATCCACAAGCTCTGCTGCCCGCTCAAAATTCTTCTCCATAGGATCATTACCACAGGCTCTGGCCACCTGGCCCTGAGCTTTCAATGTCTCCTTGGAAATTTTGATATCATCGGAAGAGATATGCCCCTTCATCACTTCATCCAGGGTGATCTCTGTCAATCTTTTACCTGTCTTGGACTTGATACTGTCCTTTTCATATTCACCTAATGGGTATCTCATTTATCTGCCCTCCCATTCAATTGCGCCAACTTTAGGATCCAACTGCTCCGTCTCTGCAATGTGCATCAAGGCTGCCTTAACCTGATATTTGGGTCTGCACATGGGATCATTGGTACAGGGAACAGGCACTACCTGCTCTCCCTTTACATACTTGGCAGCATTCTTACCGATCTGGCGGTAAGTCTCCAGCGTCATCAAAGGCGCCTGAGGGAACAATTCCAGATTGGAAAGAGGATACAAATCTCTCTGATGGATAACTGTAGTACCCTTGGACTGAATGCCTACACCGATACCGGATCCGGAAAGTTTAGCAGCCTCTAATGCCATAAAGCACACATCGGAAGTATCCAGAATCTTCACCACTCTGGCATTCATACCCTCCTCCTCGATACCGGCCTTCACATTACGAAGCACCTCATCCAGAGGAATATCACAAATAGTACGCTTAATCTCTTTCTGGAAAGCAGCTCCCACACCGATCACGATTTCCTTCGGATCCGTTCCCTTTTTTGCCTTGGGATAACTGCTATAATCTGTCTTCTGCTCATTGATGCGGTCACGACCTGCCATAGAAGGCACTTCACTTGTGGTTTTTACGCCAACCTCAGCCTTTGTCAAATTGCTGACAGCTTTTGCCACACTGGCACTGTCCATCTGACCCACCTGTTTAATGACCTCATCTATTATCTGTTTTACAAGAGTTTCACTTATCTGCATGGCCCGTCCTCCTAAATATCCTTGGGATTAATAATATGAGGAATCTTCTTAATCTCTTCCCAGCGCTCCCCTTCTACGCGATATCCTGTTCCGGGGCCCATATAGTCATTGGGCGTATTCACTGCGGACAGCACCTTGAAGTTCTTATCCAGAATTGCAGATGTCTGCATATAGTCACCTGCCACCCTCTGCTTCAGCATACTAAGTACATTCTCAGCCACATCCGTGTAACCTGCTTCTGCCAGTGCCTTTACCACATCTACGCCTGTGATGCCTCTCTTCAGTACATCCTCGGCAGCCATCAGATCAGCTGTTACATCTCTTGACAGAGTATCCTTACTGCCGTGAGCATAGGTTACAGCCTCCACCTGCTCGTCCGTAATAGGTGACAGACCCAGCTGCTTAAATACAGCCTGTACCGCCTTAGCCGCCTTATTTCTCACACGAAGCACTTCTTCTTCTGTTACCGGGCGAAGACCGCCGTCCACCTGCATATCTCTCTGCAATACATTATAATCATCAAAATCTTCCGCATCAAAGTTAGAGCCTGCAAACATATTATCATAATTAGGCTCTGCAGCATAACCGGAGAAGATAAAGTCAGTACCCGGTAAAAACTGCAGCATCGTTCTGGCTGTACGACGCATAGGGGAATTAGAGAAGCTTTGGTCATTGGAAGACGCACACTCCAGACCAAGCAATGCTGCCACCAGATTCTCTGCCAGAACCTCACGGATACCGCCAGGCACGGAACCGGGTACACCGATACAGCTCACGGAACCATTCTGAATACCCTGACTGCCTGCACCCTTGGTAGCATACAGACATCTACACTCCAAATAAAGCATTGATTTCTTCTCACTGCTTCCCATCAACACCTCTGAACCGGAACCGGAAGTAAATCGCACTTTCAGACCTCTGGACGCATAAGCCGAATTCAAAAACGCCTTGGAATAAGGTGTGTCATCACCATCTATAAATACCTTCTCCGTACCATATACGGAAAGTGTCTCTGCGTATGTAGTAAGTCCTCTGATACCCAGCTCCAGCTCCGTAGCCTCTTCTGCAGAACACTGAGTCAGAACACCGGGACGTCCGATCTGAGAACCGATCAACAGTGCCATAGCACTTAAGGGTGCATATCTTGCCACACCCATGGTGGTCTCTTCCTCTGCAAAACCACGCAGTGCACCTTCTGCCGCATCCGCTGCAAGCTGTGCAGGATCATCCTTTAAATTTGTGATATGTGCCTGGTTACCGGGCATCTTCCTGGCACGGATCTTCTGCATACCCATCATCAACTCTACCACATTCAGATAATTCATGACCTCTGTCATCTTAGCCGGTGTGATACCTGTAATGATCTCCAGAATCTCCTTCCTGGTCACATTGATATCTACGATCATTCTGGCAATGGTCAGAGAAGGCACCTTCATAGATCTCTCGGTACGCTCAATATTAATTGCATAATCAGCAATAAACTGATCAATAAAATCAAATTCTTCTCTCTTCTTGCCGTCTAGCTCTACAATCTTACCATCCACTACCTTTACAGAAGGCTTTGGATCATAAGGGCTGCTCATGGCTGCAAATCCCATCTCCGGCCATTCATTGATAAATCCATCCAAATTTACCGGACGCTTATCCAGTGCTTCAATACGTTTTGATCTCTTCATTGTCAATACTCCTTTAAGGATGACTTAAATAAAACTAAAAAACTTACCCACACTTATTATAATATAAATCCCACAGAAAAGCAACAAAAACCACAAAATTGGTCACCATCCGCCGCCGTGAACAAAAACAAACTTAAAATAATATGCCAATAAACTGACTTGCCAATACTACCATTACAAGTGCAATGGGATATGTAGCTGCATAAGCAGAAGCCACATCGTCGGTTCCTGTAACACGGATCAGAGTTCCCAGTGCCGGTGTACTTGTCATACCACCGCAAATAGAACCCAGTGTATTAAAGATACTTAATTTTAATACCTTTACTGCGAAGAAGTATCCTACAAACATAGGAATTAATGTCATTAAAGCACCGTATACAAATAACATTAAGCCCTGTTCTTTGAGAATATCAATAAATCCTGATCCGGCATCTACACCCGCGCCAAGAAGGAATAATGCAAGACCAAATTCACGCATACATTCCAGAATTCGTTTTTCTACTTTTAAGCTGACAGGTCCCACATTTCCGAAATGTCCCAAAATCAATCCTGCGATCAAGGGACCGCCTGAAGTACCAAGGGCAAACTTTCCGCCTCCCGGAAGAGGAATTGTGATCTTTGCAAGGATGATACCTAAAACAATTGCAAGACCAAATGCAAAGAATCCCATATTGTCGATAGAAATACGTTTTTTATTGTTGGTCTTTACTTCAACAGTTGCTGCCGCTGTAAATTTAGCACGCTCCGCATCCATATCTGTATGTAAAATACGGGGGATCAACTGGACAAATAACACTACACCTACAACTCCGAAGGGATAAGCAATACCATATCCTACAGACGCTGCCTGAGAACCGGTTGCTTCAAGTGCAGCCGCAAGACCCGGTGTACTTGTCAATGCTCCTGTCATCATACCGAGACTGATATCTGTAGGTATATTAAACAGCTTAATGATTCCAATACAAGTCAGAGCACCTGCCAAAATAACTATAATACCCAAGAGTACATAGGAAGTTGCATTTGCTTTAAAGTTACGGAAAAATTTCGGTCCTGCTATGTATCCCACTGCTGTTACAAAACAGATAAGACCCATATCCTTTACTACGGAAGGAATCTCCACACCGAAGTGTCCAAAAACCAAGGCTACTAACAAAATACCTGCTGTACCAAGATCTAATCCGCAAATATTAATTCTTCCTACTGCATAGCCAATCACTGCTATCAGAAAAACCATCATCATCGTATTTGATAATACGCTTTCTTGAAACCATGTTATAATACCCATTTTATATTCCTCCAATTATAATATTTTTTCAAAGCTTAAATAGTATCCCACTTAGCTTTAAAGTTAAAAATATACATACACTTGTTATCATTATAATACAAATTTCACAAAAAGGCAATGAAAAATGAGTTACTCTCCACGTCCCCCATTTTCAAAATCATGCTCCAAAACTAGCAACTGCGTAATTCTATGATTTTCATCTACATGCTTCACCAGAATGGTAAACTTTTCATAGTCAAAAGAATCAAAAGCAACCGGCATGGCTCCGATATTTTCTGTAGCCCAGCCACCCACCGTTGCACAATCGCTATCAAGCTCCTCATCATCCAGATCCAGTTTGTCAAAAAATTCACTAAGATTCATATCACCCGAGCATTCATACCGACCCTTGCTAAGTTGTCTCCAGCTGTTGACAATATCATCATTCTCATCCCAAATATCACCCACCAGCTCTTCTAACACATCCTCCATCGTAACGATACCCATGGTGCCGCCATATTCATCAGCCACCATAACCATATGCGTCTGATTCTTCTTAAATTCATTCATAATATCATGCAGCCGCATGGACTTCGGTATGTACACCGGCTCCAACAACAGATCTCTCAGTTGAACATCCTTATTATCAACCAACTCTTTCAGCAAATGCTTTACATACAGAATACCTACTACATGGTCAATGGTACGTTCATATACAGGATATCTGGAAAATTGTGTTTCTGTGATCATCTGCACAATTTGTTCCAGACTATCATTCACTTCAAAACCAAATACATCAATACGAGGTGTGAGAATGTCTGCCGCATCCATATCGGTAAACTCCAAAGCAGACTGCAGAAGCTCGGTCTCATTTTCATCAAAAATTCCTTCATCCTCCGCCGTATCCAACAGATTCTCAAATTCTTCCTCCGTAATCGTAACTTCGGGCTCATCCTTTTTCTTCCAGATTTTACTGAACAGCGATACGATAACACTTGTAAGCCACACAATCGGGAAAAATAAAATCATCAACACCATCAAAGGATATGCTGCCATCTTTGCAAAACCATCGCTGCACCTTCTGGCGATCATCTTCGGCGTTATCTCGCCCACGATCAAGATAATAACCGTCATCAAGATCGTTACAATAGAAGAAGCCGCATCATCCGTCAATTTCCCATTCATAGATGCTGCCAACTTTACTGCCAGAACTGTCGCAACAGATGTAGCCGCAATATTTACCAGATTATTTCCCACTAGCACGGTAGAAAGTGCATAATCATAGTGATGATAAATATAATTTACCAGCTTCTGCGTCCCGGTAGGATTTTCATTCTCCTTTTTCATTTTTAATTTATTTAAAGACGTATAGGCAATCTCTGTTCCGGAGAAAAAAGCAGAGCCTATCAATAGTAAAGCAATCAAAAAATATGCCATCTTTCGGCCCTCCTTATATTAACTGCAGGCCTTCGCCTGTATCACTCTCGTCCTGAATATCTCCTACCAACTCCTCCAAAAGGTCTTCCATGGTGATCATACCAACCTTTTTGTGATTTTCATCCATTACAAAAACCATATGTAGCTTATTCAGACGCATCCTCTGTAATAACGCAAAGAGCTCCGTTTTTCGGTCGATCACATAGGGCTTCAGTAAAATCTTACGCAATAAAAAAGGCTTTCCTGCCACATAATTACTTAAAAATATATTTACAGGCAGTATACCTACCACATTATCATTTCTTCCCTCATAAACCGGTATACGGGAATAAGGCAGTTCCTTTATCTTTTCAGCCAACTCAGAAAGAGGTGTTGTACTGGAAACAGTAATCACTTCTTCAATAGGGATCATAATATCCTCAGCCAACTTATCCCTGAATTCCATAGCAGAGTTCACCAACGCCTGCTTCTCCGGCTCCAAAACACCCTCATCTTCAATGGTCTCAATGATACTGATCAGTTCTTCCTCCGTTACCGTCTTTTCATCTTCCGAAGCTAAAAACCGGGATAATATGGAAGAAATTCCTGAAAACAGGGCTGAAACAGGGGTCAACAATAACACCAGCAGATGCATGCTGGATGCAAAAAACAGGGCAATTCCTTCACTTCTTGATTTGGCAAAGCTTTTGGGAATCATTTCTGCGAACAAATAGACGATCAGTGTCGTGATGATAGTCCCGTATATTACTTGCTCTTCTCCAAACTCACGCATTGCCAACAGTGCCGAAAGAGAAGCACAACTTGCATGAAATACGTTGTTTCCTATCAGAATCGTAGTAAGAGTCTTATCAAATCGATCACAGATCCATAGAGCTTTCACCGCTCGTTTATTGCCTTTATCCGCCATGGTACGTAATCGCACCTTACTCACTGCGGTATAGGCAGTCTCACAACAGGCAAAATATGCCGAACATAAAAGAAAAAATAAATACAATATACAACTGGCCGGGTCCACTAAACAACCATCTCCTTTATAATAAAATAGTATTACCATTATAGTACCTAATGGGAAAAAATGCAAGAGAATAAAAGAAAAGTGCAGAAAATTGTTCGTATAAGCACCAATGACCGGTAACACCTTTCCTCAAAAACCATGATAAGGGTCAGGTAGACATTCTCGCAGAGAATATTACCTGACCTTGACATGCTCTTTATAAAAACTAATTAGTTTAATCTTTTTACACCTTCCGGACGATAATCAGGCAACAGCTTTGGAGATGCAACGATAGGTTCAACACCTGCATCCTTCAGCATTTTTGTATAATCATCTACATGTGAAAGTGTTAATTCTTTTAATTCCACTTCTTTGCATTTAGCAGCGGCCTGTTGTCCCGCATTACGGCCAAATACAATAATATCTAACAGGGAGTTGCCCATCAGTCTGTTTCTTCCGTGGATACCTCCGATGGCTTCACCTGCCACATAAAGGTTTTCAACATCGGACATACCGTTTACGCCTACTTTAATTCCACCATTCTGATAATGAAGTGTAGGATAAATTACAATGGGTACTTTTCTCATGTCAATACCACATCTTAAGTACATACGAAGCATACCCGGTAATCTCTTTTCCAGAGTACCTTCTCCGTGGATCATATCGATCATGGGTGTGTCAAGCCAGATACCTTCCGCTACAGGTGTGGGAACACCCTTTCCTCTTTCTTTACATTCCCTGATGATACCGGAAGCTGCAACGTCTCTTGTTTCCAGCGGATGCATAAATACTTCACCGTCTTTGTTTACGAACATTGCACCCATAGAACGAACTTTTTCTGTTACCAATGCACCATAAATCTGAGAGGGGAACGCAACACCTGTGGGATGATACTGCAATGCATCCTGATATAATAATGCTGCACCCGCACGGTATGCGATAACAAGACCATCTGCTGTTGCACCATAATGGTTAGAAGTGGGGAAGCCCTGATAATGCATACGTCCGGCACCACCTGTAGCAATGATCACGGTTTTTGCCTTTGCCACTAAGATTTCTTTTGTTTCCATGTTAAGGAGTACAGCACCTGCTGCTTTTCCTTCTGTATCCTTGATGATCTCAATCGCTGCCGTAAAATCTACAACAGGAATTCTTCTGTTATAAACTTCATCTCTTAATACACGCATGATCTCTGCACCTGAGTAATCAGCCGCAGCGTGCATTCTCTTACGGGAAGTACCGCCACCATGGGTAGTGATCATTCTGCCGTTTTCGTCTTTGTCAAATAATACTCCTAATTTATCCAGCCAGTTAATTGCACCGGGACCATCACAAACAAGCTTTTCAACCAGCTCCGGTACATTTGCATAATGTCCGCCGCCCATTACATCCAAGTAATGCTGTGCCGGTGAATCGTTTTCTTTATCAGCTGCCTGGATTCCGCCTTCCGCCATCATTGTATTGGCATCGCCGATACGTAATTTGGTAACGATCATTACGTTTGCGCCCGCTTCATTTGCTTCAATTGCAGCTGAAGCACCGGCACCGCCGCCACCGATCACCAAAACATCTACATCATAATCAGGGTTTGTCAGATCGATATCCTGACCGATCACTCTGCTTTGTCCCTGAAGAATTTCAACTAATTCCTTCGGAGCTTTCTGGCCTTTGTTAGGTCCCACTTTGATCTCTTCAAAACATTCCATTTTATAATCAGGATGGAAAGCCTCAAGGAGAGCGGTTTTTTCATCTGCTGTCATACGTCTTGGTTCCAAACCGATACGGGCAGCTCTACCTGCTTCAACCTTTTTAATGGATTCCATCATCTCGGCTGTATATGGTAAATTCATATTTCGTCCTCCTCTTACTTTTCAATATCTCTTGTATTATACAATTCCTTTAATTCTGCTAAAGGTTTTGCCATAATTGCTTCGATCAGTGCCTGACATTCGCCATTTTCGATCTCTTCCACTCTCTTGGTAAGATGCTCTGCTTCCGGTCTGATATACTTTCCGGTAAGTCTTCTTGCAAGAAGCGCCACCTGGGGATGTGAGATACCGGCAGGACAACGGGAGGAACAAACACCACACATTACACAGTCAAAAGAAAGCTCTGCACATTTCTCATATTCGCCTCTCTGAGCGTATGCAATATACTGCATTACATTCAGGCTCTGGGAACAAGCCTTTGTACACGCATTACATCCGATACAGGAGTAGATCTCCGGATAAAGCTGCATCATGATCTGCTCTGTAGGCTTGATCTCTGTGATATCATAAACCTTCTTTTCCAGCGGGAAGAACGGTAATGTAGCTACACACATATTGTCCTGTACTTTTGTTGAACACGCCAAACAACCATTTAACTCTGTCTTACCTTTGATCCTGTAGATTGTAGCACAGGCTCCGCAGAAACCGTTTCTGCATCCACAACCGCGGACTAATTGATAACCGGCATATTCAAAAGCTTCCATAATCGTTAAATTTGATGGAACTTCGTACTTTTTACCATATAAATATATGTTGATCATATCTGCCATTTTATTGATTTCCTTTCTTTGGATGATTAATATTCGTTGGGTAACTGGTCGATTTCATCAAAGCGAAATACCGGTCCGTCTTTACAAACATATTTTGAACCAATATTGCAACGTCCGCATTTGCCGATACCACACTTCATACGAAGTTCAAAGGTAGTATAAATCTGCTCATCCTGAAATCCCAGTTCCTTCAGTCCTTCTAATACGAATTTGATCATAATGGGCGGTCCGCAGACCAAAGCCACTTTATTGATATCCGGATTCAATTCCTTTAAGTAAGCAGGCACAAAACCAACATGACCATCCCATCCTTCCTGTGGTCGGTCTATGGTAAGATGTACATTGATCCCTTCCGTATTCATCCATACTTCCTGAATTTCCTTTAACTGAACCAGGTCATCTGCTGATCGGGAACCGTAAAGAATATCAACCGTTCCGTAATGCTCACGATTGTCAATCACGTAATTGATCACTGAACGAAGCGGTGCAAGACCAATACCACCGGCTATAAATAACAAGTTTTTGCCTTTTAATTCCGTTTCTACCGGAAAATTATTACCATATGGTCCACGCACGGTAATCTCATCTCCCACCTCCAGACTATGAAGATAATCCGTGAGCTGACCACACTTTTTGATACTGAATTCCTGGTACTCTTTGTTTGTCGGAGAAGAAGTAATTGAGAACATGGCTTCACTGATTCCGGGCACACAGAGCATTGCACACTGACCCGGCATATGTTCAAACAGCTTACCACCCTCCGGTGCATTTACACGGAAAGTCTTAACATCCGGAGTTTCCTGACGAATATCTGTAATCACACCTACCATTGGGATCAAAGTATCCAAATTATAATTATCATGACAATGACATTCGCACATTAGTTCTCACCTCCCTGATTCTGAAAAGCTTTTATTACTTTTACAATGTTCAATGATGAAGGACATTTTTCTACGCAACGTCCACATCCCACACAAGAATACATACCACCATTATTGGCCGGGAAGTATACCAACTTGTGCATGAATCTCTGACGGAAACGCTGCATCTGGCTCGTACGGTTATTGCCGTGTGCCATCATTGTAAAGTCTGAATACATACAAGAGTCCCAACAACGGTAACGCCGGATGCCGTGTCCCGTATCATAGTCTTTGATATCATAGCACTGACAAGTGGGGCATACAAATGTACAGGTTCCGCATGCCAGACAAGGTTTATACAGTTCTTCCCAAATAGGAGATTCAAATTTTTCCATCAGTACATCGCCGTTCCAGCCCTCTAATGAAAGGTCTGAATAGGGAAGTTTTTCTACGATTCCGCGGATTGCTGCTTTTTCAGCTTCCACTTTTTCTTCCTCTGTAACTGTTAACAGGCTTTCTACGGTTTTGGTAAGCGCTTCTCCTTTTTCGCTTATCGCTTTCCAATACAAATCACCGTCAATCATCCAGGTGGCTACATCAGCAACCGGCTCTGCACAGTCAACGCCAAATACTTTACAGAAACAGGTCTCTTCCGGTTCATGACAGGCCATGGCCACGATGGTTCCATGCTTACGTCTTGCAGCATAGAAGCTATCCACAGGTTCTGCTAAAAATACTTTATCAAGTACCTCTACGCCTTTTATGTCACAGGCCCTCATTCCGAAAACAACAAAATCCTGATCTTTCAAAGCTTCCGGCTCAATTTTGATCTTTTTGCCTTCTCTGTAACAATTATATAAATTCTCACTTTGCGGAAAAAATGCATCCTTTGGAGATTTTACTGTCTTCAGTACCTCCAAATCTACTTCTGCGTCTTCTTTCCACACTGCAAAATTCGCCTGACCACCGATCCTTACCGGAAGGTATAATTCCTGCTTAGCAGCAATCATCCGGAATAATGCAGACAGATTTTCTTTTGCGATCTTTACCATAACATTATCCCCTTTCTGCTACGATGCCCGGTTCTGCATCATCGAACGTAAAGCTTGTAAGCGGTCCTTTTGACTCTGCATCTGCTCCGGCCTGATATTCACCGTATAATTCATTAATATCCTTAATGTATTTACGGTTGAAAAGATGAAGTCTGATCCCTTGAGGACAAACTCTGCTGCATTCGCCACAATCTGTACATCTTCCGGCAACATGGAATGCACGGATCACATGGAACATCTTTTCCTCAAAGGAATCCACATTTGCCTTCTGCGCACTGTCAAATTTGGTACTGTCAAATACACATTTGCGGCAGCTGCACGCGGGACAAACATTGCGGCAGGCATTACAACGGATACATTTGCTCAGTTCCTCTTGAAAAAATGCGAATTTCTCCTCCGGACTCATTGCTTCGATCATTTCTACTTCTGCAAATCGCTCTGCATCCTTTGTATCTTTTGATTCGCCGATGAGCTCATCGTAAATCATGTGTTCCTTTCCTTTGCATACGTGACATCTTTCAAGCATTACCTCTGCATAAGAACAGGTTTTGTCACCATAAATTGTCCCGAATGTCAGTGTATCGGCTTCATCGGTCATCTCTGCACCGGAAACACTTACAATTCCTTTAATACCTGATTGTTTTGCTTTTTCAATATCCAGTTTACCTTTACATCCCACACCCACGATATATGTTTTTTCTCTGTCTACGCGATGTTCTTTGATCAACTGGTTAAAGCTGTATGTATCACATGGTTTTAAGCAAACCATTGTCTTTCCTTCTAACTTTGAAGCTTCGATCATGTATTTGCTCAAGTTGGCTCCACAGAATCCGTTATACACGAAATCTTTTAAATCTTCTGCTTTGTCAAAGTAAGCCGGTTCCGGATTGTAAGGCAGATCCCCTGCTTTCCAGCCAAGAACGCGGGCTACGGTTCCGTTTTCAAGCAACTCTTTTGCACGGTTCATTAATTCTTGCATCTTAAATCCCCCAATCTTACGTTCTTTCCGAGAGAATGGATTTTTTCTACAAACTCATTCATTGTCTGAGAGAATTTAACACCTTCAGCCGCTGATACCCATTCCACACGAGTACGACCGTTTTCTACACCTATATAATCAAGCATGGAGAACAGCAAAGTCATACGTCTTCTTGCATAATAGTTACCTGTGCTGTAGTGACAGTCTCCCGGGTGACATCCGCATATAATAACGCCGTCTGCTCCTTTTTCAAATGCTCTTAAAATAAACATCGGATTTACACGACAGGAACAGGGAACACGGATGATCTTTACATCTGCCGGATAAGCCAGACGGCTGCTTCCTGCCAGATCTGCACCTGCATAACTACACCAGTTACAGCAGAACGCTACAATTTTCGGTCT
This sequence comes from Lachnospiraceae bacterium, assembly GCA_017559435.1. Lineage (GTDB taxonomy): Bacteria > Bacillota > Clostridia > Lachnospirales > Lachnospiraceae > Acetatifactor. The sequence goes on along the minus strand of JAFYSG010000121.1, from coordinate 1,395 downwards.
GAATTCTTCTTTTGTTTCTATCGACATATTGCATCTACCTCCGCTATAATCTGTCTGTTTGAGAATCCCTGTAAGTCCATGGCACCACTAGGACATACTACCGTACAGGCACCACAACCCTGACATAAAGCATTATTTACAACTGCAACACGGCGCACTTCACGAATACCATGATCATTTACTTCTTTATCCTCATAAGAGATCGCGCCATAAGGACATACATTTGCACAATTACTGCATCCGTTACACATCAATTGATCCGCACAGGCTGTACAAGGATTTGTCATTAACTTATCTTTTGCAAGTAAACCAATGGCCTTTACAGCTGCTGCCCCGGCCTGTGCTACTGTTTCCGGAATATCCTTAGGTCCCTGACATACACCTGATAAGAATACACCTGCTGTAGGTGATTCTACCGGACGAAGCTTTGCGTGTGATTCAGTAAGGAAATTGTTTGTATCGATACTTGCCGTAAGCATGGTTGCAATCTTCCTTACATCCGGATCGGGTTCAATAGCTGTTGCAAGAACTACCATATCTGCTTCTTTTAAAATCTGTTTATTGTCTAAGAGATCAACGCCCTGAACCAGTAATTTCCCGTCCGGCTTAGGGATAACCTTTCCAACCTGACCCTTAATGTAGTTTACACCATAATCTTCCACAGCTCTTCTGTAGAATTCATCAAAGTTCTTACCCGGTGTACGCACATCAATATAAAATACCGTTACGTTTACATCAGGATATTTATCACGGATCAGCATTGCGTGTTTCGCTGTATACATACAACAGATCTTAGAACAATAACTTTTACCTCTGTTGTCTGAGCAACGGCTTCCCACACATTGGATAAATACCATCTCTTTGGGATGCTTTCCGTCAGAAAGACGTTCCAAATGGCCTTTTGTGGGACCTGCTGCGTTCATCACACGTTCCAATTCAAGAGATGTAATAACATCCTTGCTCTGGTTATATGCGTACTCATCATAGTTATCAAGTTTGATGGTATCAAAACCGGTTGCAACTACAATAGCACCGTATTTTTCTGTGATAATCTCATCTTTCTGTGTGTAATCAATGGCGCCTGCCTGACATACTATGGAACAAACACCACATTTTCCGGTTTTGAATTTGGTAAATGCTTCTTTATCAATCACCGGTACATTGGGAATTGCCTGTGCAAAGGGTGTATAAATAGCACTTCTTGTATTCAGTCCACGGTTAAATTCACTTAAAGATTTCTTTGAAGGACATTTTTCCTGACAGACACCACATCCCGTACACTTATTTTCATCTACATAACGGGCTTTCTTTCTGATATCTACGGTAAAATCACCTACAAAGCCGGATACTTTTTCTACTTCACTATATGTATAAATAGTAATCTTTTCATGGGCT
>JAFYSG010000120.1 GCA_017559435.1 Lachnospiraceae bacterium | reverse complement strand
TATTCTGGTATGCGCTGATCGTAATTTCACTGTTGTATTTTTTGTTGTATGATGTGGAAAGTTTTAAGAGTCTGCAGACATTTATCATCATTACGCAGGTGGTAGCCATGGCCATGTATATCATCTGGCCAAGCAGGCAGGATTTAAGGCCGCCTGTGTTTCCCAGAGATAATTTTTTGACACAGTGTGTGGGGGTTTTGTACACTGTGGATACTAATACAGGGGTCTGTCCTTCTATGCATGTGGCCTATTCTCTGGGGATTGCTTCCGTGTGGCTGAAAAATAAGACCTTGTCAAGACCCTGGCGCATTCCCTGGAAAGTGTTTGTGGTAATAGCAGTGATACTTATCTGCCTGTCCACCATGTTTATCAAACAACACTCTGCTGTGGATTTCTTTGCAGCGTTGCCGGTATGTCTGTTGGCGGAGATTGTTGTATATGGGCGCAATGATTGGCGCGGCCGTTTCAGGCGCGCTAAAAGATAAGAGAAAGAGGCAGGCCGGTTTAAAAAACCGGCCTGTGGGCTGTGTTGTTTTGTTTCTTGTGAAGTTCTATGCGCTTTTGGGCCATGAAAAATTCTTCCCTTTGTATGTCGTTTTCCGGAATCAGTGGCGGCACAGCTGTGGGTTTATTGTTCTCGTCCAAGGCTACCAGCACAAGGAAAGCCCGGTTGATGGGATATCACAGACCGTCGCTTCGTTCCACGTAAGCATCCACCCGTACTTCCATGGAAGTGCGTCCCGTATAAGTGAGATATCCTATGAAAATCACCAGATCATTCACATATGCAGCTGATTTAAACACCAGAGAGTCTACAGCAGCAGTTGTAACAGTCTTAAGTCCTGTATGACGCATGGCTACAATGGCAGCCACTTCGTCGATCATCTTCATCATGATACCGCCAAACAGGCGTCCGCCCCCATTTAAATCGGACGGCTGTACCAGATGTACGTGTTCTGTTTTGGAATAGGATACATTTCTTTTTTGCATAATGTCACCTCATATAATGATATCGAATGATATTATATCATAACCAAATTATTCCCCGTTACACATTCTGACAACCTTGGAAGGGGATACACCGTACTTCTCTTTAAAGGTCCTGCTGAAATACAATGCATCTTCGTAGCCCACGGAAGCTGCCACGTCAGCAATACTCTCAAAATCCCCATTATTCAGGATCATATTGGCGTGTGTCAGACGTTTGTTGATAATGTACTTCTGAGGGCTGGTACCGAATCTGGAAGCAAAGATCTTCCTGAAGTAAGTACCTGAAATGCCGCACAATTCAGGGAGATCCTGGACTTTCAGTGAACTGTCAAAGATATGAGCCTTGATATATTCTACTGCCGGTTCGATCAATTGGTACTGTTGATTGCTTCGGTAAACGGCTTTATCCATTTCGCATATTTTTGATAGAATATCATAAAAAAAGGAAATACACTTAAATTCGTCAGACCGGGAGCGAAAGAGCCATAGACGCATCAGATTATTGCAGATATAGTTAATATCTGAAAAATTATGCATAGGGTATAGCCGGGGCTCAGCGTAATCTATGTCGGCATCAAAACAAAGCGCCATATATTGGCTGTCGCACTCAGAAATGCGCCGGACAGTATAAGGTGTACCTTTGGGGATATAGAGCATTTCCCCTTCTTTTAACTCTATAATGCCGCGTGAGAACTCATATCTGCTGGCACCGCTTAATTTAAACACAAAACCGTGGTTGCTTCTGCCGGCATTGATCAGATATGGGCTGGATACTTGGGACACAATGTTAAGCAGTTTTATATTTTCTATATTTTCAAACATAACATCACCGTTAATATTTTAACATATATTCCGGGACAATGCAATATTAGTTTCAAAAAATTCATATGGTTGTATCAAGTGCATTTACAGAAAAGGTAAGGAGTGATACACTGTGCCTAAAATGTTTATAGATTTAGGAGACTGATATGAACACACCGATCAAATGTGAAACGTTATTTCAGAGGATCCAGGAACTGGAGCAGGAGTACATTACTTTTTGGGCAGATATCTGCCGGATTGATAGCCCTACGGAATACAAGGAAGGAGTAGACCGTGTGGGTGAATTCGTTATGAACAAAGCGCGTGAGCGTGGCTGGCAGATTGAAGTACAAAAGCAGCCCGTATCCGGTAACTGTATCTGCATTACCATGAACCCGCAGGTGAAAGAGCGTCCGGTATGCTTTTCCAGCCATATGGACACGGTTCATCCTATAGGGCTGTTTGGCCCGGAGCCGGTACATATGGACGAGGAAAAGATTTACGGACCGGGAGTGGCAGATTGTAAGGGGGGTATTGCTGCGGCATTCCTTGCCATGGCCGCTCTTGATGATATCGGCTTTAGGGGACGTCCTGTGAAGCTTCTGTTGCAGAGTGATGAGGAGAATAGCAGCCGCTTCAGCAACAAAAGTACAGTAGATTTTATTTGCCGGAAGTCAGAAAATTGTGTGGCGTTTTTGAATGGAGAAGGTGCGTTAAAAGGAACGGCAGTTATTACCAGAAAAGGAATCTGTCGCTACTTATTTGAAATCACCGGAGAAACAGTGCATTCTGCAATCTGCCATCAGGGCAGCAGTGCAATCTGTGAGGCGGCGTACAAAATCATTGAGCTGGAGAAGCTTAAGAACGAGAAAGGGCTTACTTGTAACTGTGGTTTGATCAGTGGTGGTACCGCAGAGAATACCGTGCCGAAAAAGTGCAGTTTTACAGCAGATATTCGTTTCGCCAATGAGGAGGAGCTGCGTGAGGCTCAGAAACTGGTTAGTGAAGTGGCGGCTACTTCATATGTTAAAGGAACCACATGTATTGTGACACTTAAGAGCAGTCGTGTGGCAATGGAGCGCACGAAGCGTAACGAGGAACTTTTGCAAAAACTCAACGAAATCTTTGAGGCCAACGGGCTGGATACTATACAGGCCATACATAGTAATGGAGGTTCTGATGCCGCAGAAGTGACTGCCTATGGTCTGCCCTGTCTGGATGCCATGGGAGTCATCGGAGGAGCAAGTCATGACCGGGCTGAATGGGCATATCTTTGGTCTCTTGTATATTCGGCTAAAATGCATGCAGCGGCAGCCTATTGTCTGTAAAAAGATAATTAAGGTCGACGGAAGGAGATATCGGGTATATGTGTAGGGTTCAGTGGTGTGCTGATCTTTGAGGGCAGTACACCGAAGCAACGCTTGAATATCCTGGTAAAATAAGACAAGTCGGAAAAGCCGCATTCTAATGCGGCTTTGGAAACCGACTGTCCTTGAGACAGTAGTTCCTTGGCATGTCGGCAACGCAAAAAGAGTACGTATTCTATGACGGTCATTCCGGTAATACTTTTAAATTGTCTGGAGAAGTAGTAGCGGCTGAAGCCTGCCTGAGAAGCAATCTGCTCCACTGTCAACTCTTCCGTAAAATGTTCTCTGATGTAAGTAAGACCTTGTTTGATCCGGTCTTGATAGCCGGTGGTCTGCCTGGCTGTAGAGTAATGACGGCATAAGTGGGACAGATAAGAGACGATTTCACCTTTAACGATACTCTGATAAAAAGGCTGCTTATCATCAAGTTCCCTTGCAATAGTTTCAAAGAAGTGAAGTCCCGTAACATCTGTCACATTCTCGCAGAAAGAAGTATTCTCCACATCGATTCCCCACTCCTTTAAAAAGCCTGTGTAAATGATCAGGCAATAATAAGTCATGGTAGGGCATTCCGTGGTGATATAATGAATATCACCTGAATTGATCACCACAATATTCCCCTCTTTTAGCGGGATGGAGGCAGAATTCACCACAGCGCGACCTTCTCCCTTGATGCAGCAAATCAGCTCCACATTCTCATGCCAATTAGAGATACAGCTTTTCTTAGAAGGATAGGACAGGTAGTCCAAATGATAAATGATAGGCAGTTCATTATTAAAACGATGATTCTCATAATAGCTCATAAGTGCCCCTCCCTAACGCCTTGCCGGCAATATTGGTAATCACAGGTTCAAAAGCACAATAATACCAAAACATGGCAAGAAAACGCTTTTCTCACATTATTATAATACATTTTAATCCATTTGTGAAATGTTTTTTAAGTTTTTCTTAAACAAATCTTTAGAATAATTTGCTTGTATTTTGCTCCATATGCTTTATACTTAGAAACAAGGATTCTTGAAAAGGTGACACGGAATCCTGTACATAATAAAACAGAGGGAGTAAAATTTATGAGGAAATTTAGGATGAGTGGTGGAAAATTGATTCGGAAAGGTTGTGCGCTTGCACTGGCAGCAGCCTTAAGCGTATCCTTACTTGCATGTGGCAGTAAGGAGAACGGCAAGAGCAGTGCAGGAGGTATGGAGGAAGCACAGGAATATGTATATGTGCCGGAGTATCTGCCACTGGAGCAGGAAGAAAATACGTATATGAATACTGCGGTCTTTCAAGGAGATCGGATGTATTATTCCACGTATGCGTGGAATGAGGAAACAGGGGAGTCCGTTTATAACTTATGCTATCGGGCTCTTGACAGCTTGGATACAGAAGTGGTTTTGCCTGTAAGCTTTGAAGCATCGGAAGGGTATGAGGCCAGCATGGGAGATTTTTTCTTCGATCCGGAAGGGAATCTGTACCTTATGTGGCATATTTACCCCATATATGTGGAGGGCAAAGAGTACGACTATGAGGACAATACCATCTATATCGCGAAGTATGACAGCCAGACAAATCAGCTGTGGGCAACGGATATAGGGGAAGCCTTCACAGATGAGAACAACCGCTATATCCAGGATGCGGTTGTCAGCAGGGAAGGGAAGATCTATGCATCTTCCAGCAATGTGGTCTATGTATTTAGGGCGGATGGCACGTATCTGAAAACCATCCCCACCAATACTGACTGGATCAATGGTATGGTTGAGGCTGGCGGGAGAGTCTTTATCATGCAATATGGCATGAGTGGTATGGAACTGGTGGAAATCGATACTGCTACAGATGTACCGGGAGCGACTTTTGGGAAGCTGCCGGATTCCAATGGTACTATTATGGGAGGCGAGGAAGGGAAACTTCTGATCTCCGGTGCCGGCAAGCTGTATGAATATGATCTGGCAACCCAGGAAACAGGCGTGGTATTAGACTGGATCGATTGCAATATCGATGGGAATTATGCAAGGGATTTTACTGTGCTGTCTGATGGGCGGATTGCCGTATTTTATAATAATTACCAGGATGGTGCGGAATTGACACTGTTGACCAAAACAGAGGCCTCTGAAGTAGTACAGAAGCAGGTACTGACTCTGGCTACTCTTCATGAGGGCAATTCCACCTTGCAGAGGGCGGCAGTAGCCTTTAACAAGAGTAATAAGGAGTATCAGATCAAGATCAGGACCTACATCGACAATACCGTGGAGTGGACAGAGACCACCTATTCGGATGCCATTGCG
>JAFYSG010000119.1 GCA_017559435.1 Lachnospiraceae bacterium | reverse complement strand
CCGGTGTGTATGTGATACTGGGTGGTTATGTGGCTACTGCCATCAACGATTTTATACAGGGTATCATTATGCTGGGCGGTATCGTGGCAGTGATTGTGGCAGTGCTGAATGGTCAGGGCGGTTTCTATGAAGCTATCAGAAGTTTGTCAGAGATTGAGAGCGATGTACCGTTGACATTAGGGCAGAAGGGCGTATTTGCTTCCTTCTTCGGACCGGATCTGCCGAACCTGCTGGGCGTTGTGGTCCTGACATCTTTGGGAACCTGGGGACTTCCACAGATGGTACATAAGTTTTATGCGATCAAGGATGAGAAATCCATTAAATCCGGAACCATCATATCTACTTTCTTTGCTATAGTAGTTTCCGGCGGTTGTTACTTCCTGGGTGGTTTCGCAAGATTGTTTGATACACCGGCTATTTATTCTGAGACCGGAAGCATCATTTACGATGCTATCGTTCCCAACATGCTTTCTACCTTACCGGATATCCTGATCGGTATAGTGGTGGTTTTGGTGTTGTCTGCTTCCATGTCAACCCTGTCATCCTTGGTACTGACTTCCAGTTCCACGCTGACTCTGGACCTGATCAAAGGCAATATCGTAAAAGACATGGATGAAAAGAAACAGCTTCTGTGCATGCGAATTATGTTGGTATTCTTCATCGTGATCAGCGTAGTAATTGCATTGGATCCGCCGACCTTTATTGCTCAGCTCATGGGAATCTCATGGGGAGCACTGGCAGGTGCATTCCTGGCACCCTTTATGTATGGCCTGTACTGGAAAGGTGTGACAAAAGCAGCTGTGTGGGCAAGCTTTGCCTGTGGTGTGGTGCTGACTGTTGCCAATATGTTCTTCAAATTTATCGAATCTCCCATTAATGCGGGTGCCATTGCCATGGTTGCAGGCCTGATCGTGGTACCTGTGGTAAGTCTGGTGACACCGAAGATGGATAAAAGGAAATTGGATGAAGTGTTTGGCTGCTATACTGAAACAGTAGTGGTAAGCAAGAAGAAATCCATAGAAGAATAGTATAAAAGTATAAATGGGCTGTGCAACAATGACCAATGCACAGCCTTCTTTATGCAAAAAACAAGGTCTTTGCGCCCTGATTACGGAATCACAGAAAACGGGAAATATACAGCTCATTCTGACAGCATCTGCTGTCATTTTTGAAGAACAGTGCATATTACGTTTCTGCCCCTTTACTCAAAATCTGCTGAATAAACTGCGTAGTGGCCTCTTCATACCGCTCCGGCGACACCATATAGCACAGCCCGTGTCCGGCTTCCGGTATGGTTTCAAATCGAATATTTGAGGCGCAGGCCTTATGAATCTCCCGGCTCATATCACAGGGCACAAAGCGGTCGTCCTCCCCATGGATCAGCAAAATGGGAATCTTGGTGTGCTGTACCGCACTTGCCGCACTGCTTTCCTCCAGATCAAAGTGTCCGAAGAGGAAGGCACCCAGTCGGATAAAGGGATAGAAGAGCTTGGGCGGCAGGTGCATATCTTTACAGACCTTACAGATGATGGCTTTAGGTGAGGAGTAAGGGCAGTCAGCCATGATCCCCACCACATTCTCCGGAAGTTCTAAGTCAGCAGCCATAAGCACAGTGGCAGCGCCCATGGAAAGGCCGGAGAGAATGATCTTCACATCTTCCCCAAATCGGGAACGGGCATAGTTGATCCAGCTTAGGCAGTCTTTTCGTTCTTTTACACCGAAGGTGATGGACGCACCTTCGCTTTTTCCGTGGGAACGCTGATCTACCACCAGAGCGTTCTGCCCAAGCTTGCCCGCCAAGTGGCTACCGCCGCACAGGTCCAGAACGGCACTGCTCTTGTAGCCGTGAAACAGGATCTGAAGTGGGGCGTGGTCGGCTGCGTGATAATATCTGGCATATAACTTTTTACCATCATGGGATGTAATGGTCACCGGCTCAAAGGGACGGGAGAGCATCTCATCTATGGACTTCTGGATTCCGCTTCGCCTCTGGTCATATTGCTCACCGTGGGGCAGATGGTACTCTGTATCCGCCACGCGCTTGGGCGCAAGGAACGTTAAACGGTAGCAGAAATAGGATACGGTTATGATCAAGATTACAAATAAAAACAGGATTGCAAGTAATAACATATCAAAAGCTCCCTTCACTTCATTGGGATTAGTTTCTGCAAAGATTGGTGCTTTATACAGCGGGTTATTGCTAAAATTATGATATAGCAGATGAAAAAGGATGTCAAATAATTTCAGCTTCTAATGTGAATATATTTCCATATACCGGAATAATTTATAACAGGAGGTGTGGAGATGTTTGACAAATGGAAATTGGCGAAAGCCATCGCGATCCCGGTGATCGGAGGCGCTGTGACAGGGTTACTTACCGGTGGAGGGATGAGAGACTTTGCGATGTTGAATAAACCACCACTGTCACCGCCCGGGTGGCTGTTCCCCATCGTGTGGACGATTCTGTATACACTCATGGGAATCTCATCTTACCTGATCTACGAAAACAGCACAGGAGAAAAGCGCAGGCAGGCGTTATTTCTTTATGCAACGCAGCTGATCGTGAATCTGTTATGGTCCTTCTTTTTCTTTGTGCTGGATTGGTACCTGTTTTCTTTCGTCTGGCTGGTGGTCTTGTGGGTGATGATTTTCCAAATGATAAGAGAATTTTCTGAAATATCAAAGATTGCAGCTTACATAAACATCCCTTACTTGCTTTGGGTAACCTTTGCAGGATACCTGAATCTGGGGATATGGTGGCTGAATCGGTAGGATCACATGGCAGACTCTGTTAGAGGGGTCTGCCGATTATTTTGGGCAAAAAATATGGAATATATGAAAAGATTGTGGTAAAATAACTTTATTCAAGGCATGGAGCTGCGCCAAAACGCAGTGTGTATGCTGCATAAGAGTAAGGAGCATTATTGTGAAGATACAAAATGAAAAAAAAGGCTTAAATATTAATGCAAAATCTTTTATTACAGCAACTGTGATCATATTTATCTTGATGATGGTCACATATCTGTTGACGTTTTTGATTCCGGGTGGAGAATACCAAAGGATCATAGATGAAAGTGGTAATTCTGTCATTGACACGGCATCCGGATTTCGCAATGTAGAAGGCGGAATCCCTTTTTGGAAGTGGATTCTGTCGCCGATTCTGGTGTTGGGGGCAGAAGGGAACGGGTCTTTGATCGCGGTACTCATTTTTCTGTTGGTTATCGGCGGTGTATTCAATAGTCTGGACAAGTGTGGGTTGATGCAGTATATGCTGGGCAAGATCACATCACGTTTTGGGCAGAGTCGCTACCGGTTAATGGCTTTGGTAACGCTGTTTTTCATGGCCATGGGATCTTTTGTGGGTTCATTTGAGGAATGTGTGCCCTTGGTGCCTATTGTTGTGGCACTGGCAGTGAGTCTTGGATGGGATGCGTTAACAGGGGTTGGTATGAGTCTTCTGGCGATCGGATGTGGATTTGCAGCGGGTATTTGTAATCCCTTTACAGTGGGAGTGGCTCAGCAACTGGCAGGACTTCCTATGTTCTCGGGTATGTGGTTTCGGGCACTTGGATTTCTGGTAATTTACGGATTGCTGCTGGTATTTTTACGCCATTATGCTAAAAGGATTGAGAGACCGCTTAAGTCTGTTGAAGGGATCTCTTTTGAGGAAAATAAGGACATGGACAAGGGGCTTATCTGTTTTGCATCTATTGTAGGTGTGGGGATTTTGCTGGTGTTAAGCTCAGTGTTTGTAACGGCTTTGCAGGATGTTACCATGATTATTGTGGCGGTGATGTTCCTGGCAGCAGGCATTGTGGCCACGCTTGTGTCGGGCATGGGAGCAGGCAGGCTGGGACGCACGTTTCTGGATGGACTCATCAGTGTGCTGCCGGCGGTTTTGATGATTCTCATGGCGAATTCGATCAAGTATACAATGGTGGAGGCACATATTCTGGATACGATCCTACATGGAGCTGTGGAAGCAACAGGACAGCTTCCCGGGTGGATGGTAATTTTGTTTATTTACCTGGTGGTGTTGGTGATGAATTTCTTTATACCGTCAGGATCTGCAAAAGCGTTTCTGTTAATGCCGCTGATCGTACCGGTTGCCCGGGTGTTTGGGATTTCGGCACAACTTTGTGTGGTGGCATTTGCCTTTGGGGATGGATTTTCCAATGTGTTTTATCCTACCAATCCGGTGCTCTTGATCAGCCTGGGGCTGGCGGATGTCAGTTATGGGAAGTGGGTAAAGTGGAGCTGGAAGTTCCAGATGATGAATCTGGTGTGTACAAGCCTGTTACTGTTTGTTGGGCTTAGCATGGGTTATTAACTAAAAAATTTCACCTTTTTTGGTATTAATGGTTGCGTAAATCGGCAAGATATAATAAAATATATCCATGGACGAATGTGCCTAATAGATATAAACTGCGATTTACCATCGTTGGATTTGACCTTGATGTGAATGATGGCAGACAACAAAGGAGATAGAAAATGAAGCAAGATATGATTGTTATTCTTGATCTGGGCAGCACGGAGAATACAGTGCTGGCAAGACAGATTCGTGATTTAGGTGTGTACAGTGAGATTCATCCCCATGATATTACCTTGGAGGAGCTTAACGCTCTGGACAATGTGAAAGGTATTATTTTAAATGGTGGCGAGAACAGAGTGGTTGATGGTGTGGCAGTAGAGGTTCGTCCGGAACTGTACAGTTGCGGATATCCCATCATTTCTGTAGACTATCCCGGTTCTCAGTGCGACAAGCAGTATGACAAGCTTCCTCCTGAGGAAGTGTTGAAGGCATTTCTTTTTGAGGAGTGCGGGGCCCAGGCTAACTGGAACATGAAGAATTTTATCGAGGATCAGGTTGAATTGATCCGTAAGCAGGTTGGCGACAGGAAGGTGCTGTTGGCACTGTCCGGCGGTGTGGATTCTTCCGTGGTGGCTGCCCTTTTGATCAAAGCCATCGGCAAACAGCTTGTATGTGTACACGTAAACCATGGTCTCATGCGTAAGAATGAGTCTGAGAGTGTGGTAGAAGTATTCCGGAATCAGCTGAATGCTAACCTGATCTATGTGGATGCAGTGGAGAGATTCCTTGGCAAGCTGGAAGGTGTGGCAGATCCTGAGGAGAAGCGTAAGATCATTGGCGGAGAGTTCATCCGTGTATTTGAAGAAGAAGCAAGAAAGCTGGAAGGCATTGACTTCCTTGGCCAGGGTACCATTTATCCCGATATTATCGAGAGCGGTACCAAGACTGCCAAGATGGTAAAATCCCACCACAATGTTGGCGGACTTCCTGAAGATCTGAAGTTTGAGCTGGTTGAGCCCTTAAAGCAGCTGTTTAAGGATGAGGTACGTGCCTGTGGTGTAGAGCTGGGCCTGCCTGCTGCTATGGTATACCGTCAGCCCTTCCCCGGTCCCGGACTTGGTGTGCGTTGTCTGGGTGCCATTACCAGAGACCGTCTGGAGGCTGTAAGAGAATCTGATGCAATCTTGAGAGAAGAGTTTGAGAAGGCCGGTCTGGATAAGAAGGTATGGCAGTATTTCACTGTAGTGCCTGATTTCAAATCTGTTGGTATGAAGAATCATGCAAGATGCTTTGAATATATGGTAATCATTCGTGCCATTAATACCATTGATGCCATGAGTGCAACCATCGAGCGTGTGGACTGGGATATTCTGCAGAAGATCACAGACAGGATACTGGAAGAAGTGGCCAATGTCAATAGAGTGTGCTTTGATATGTCACCTAAGCCTCCTGCAACCATTGAATTCGAATAAATGGCAACGCGCTGCCTTTCGATTCTTAAAAAGGCAGCGCCTATTTATATGCAAAATTCGTACATAAGTGAAGAAAGATAAGAGGGTTTAGAAATGCAAGAGAAGAATAGAAATTCTTTTTCAGGATCCATCGGCTTTGTACTGGCGGCAGCCGGAAGTGCAGTTGGTTTGGGAAATATTTGGAGATTCCCATATCTGGCGGCTAAGGACGGCGGCGGATTGTTTCTGGTAATGTACATAGTGCTGGCACTGACCTTTGGTTTTGCACTGTTGACTACAGAGGTTGCAATTGGCAGAAGGACGAAGCAGAGTCCCCTGACTGCTTATAGCAAATTAAAGGATAAGTGGGGATTTTTGGGCGTTTTGTCTTGTTTGGTGCCGGTGATCATTATGCCGTATTACTGTGTAATCGGTGGCTGGGTGGTGAAGTATTTCATCACGTATCTGACTGGACAGGGGAGTAAAGCGGCGACAGACGGTTATTTTGATTCCTTTATCACTGCCAAGACAGAGCCCATTGTGATGTTGCTGGTTTTTCTGGCGTTTACGGCTGTGATTGTGTTTCGTGGGGTAAACAAGGGAATCGAGTCGTCCTCCAAGATCATTATGCCGCTTTTGCTCTTTCTGGTGATTGGGATTGCAGTGTTCTCTCTGACCATTCAGCATACGGATGCAACCGGCGTGACCAGAACAGGTTTGCAAGGCTTTGGTATTTATGTGATTCCCAATTTGGAAGGCATTACGTTGAAGGGATTTTTTAGCATATTGATGGATGCCATGGGACAGCTGTTCTTCAGCTTAAGTGTGGCTATGGGTATTATGATCGCTTATGGTTCTTATGTAAAAGATGAGGCAAATCTTGTAAAATCAATTAATCAGATTGAGATTTTTGACACGGGAGTTGCATTTTTGGCGGGCGTGATGATTTTGCCGGCAGTATATGCATTTATGGGAAATGAGGGGATGGCAGCGTCCGGCCCAAGTCTGATGTTTGTATTGCTTCCGAAGGTGTTTGCCGCCATGGGTGGTATAGGCAATGTGGTGGGTGTTGCGTTCTTTGCCATGGTATTGTTTGCTGCGCTGACCAGTTCCGTTTCCATCATGGAGGCCATCGTGTCCAGCTTTATGGACAAGTTCCATTTGTCCAGAAAGAAAGCAGCTACTCTTGAGACAGTGATTGCTCTGGTAGCAGGGCTGGTGGTATGCTTTGGTTATAATATCTGGTATTTCAGGCTTACTTTGCCCAATGGTACAGTGGCACAGATATTGGATGTTATGGACTATATCAGTAATTTTGTTTTGATGCCTGTCGTGTCCATTGCTACCTGTATTCTGATCGGCTGGGTGCTGAAGCCTAAGACGGTCATCGACGAGGTGGAAAAGAGTGGTTCTAAATTCGGCAGAAAGAAGCTGTATATTGTGATGATCAAGTATGCTGCACCGCTGCTTCTGTTTGTATTGTTTTTGAAATCTCTGGGAATTTTAAAATTTATTTAATAGGATGCCGGGAACCGTGAAGGTGCGGACCGTGTGCAAAGGAATCAAGGCAGGGAAGATGAAGACACATAATATTAATTATAATAAAATCAAGAATCTGTTTCTGAGACAATCTTATCTGGATGCCTGGGAGGATTATCGCAGAAGTATACAGAAGGCCAACTTTATCAAGTGGGATTATGTGGTGTTGACTGCCTCTAATGAGGAGCAGGCCCGCAGTTTCAGGATGCAGATTGCACACAGGTTGGAGCGTCATCTGCTTCCAGGAGCAACCAAGTATGTGGTATTGCCGGACCCGGAAGGTAAGAGAGTGGGATCCGGAGGAGCTACCTTTAACGTGCTGAAATATCTGGCAGAGGAGGCCGGATGCGGGGAGGCGGCAGAAGATCCCGGCTGCAGGCCAGGGAATCTTTTTGCGCATAAGCGTGTGTTGGTCATCCACTCCGGCGGGGACAGTAAGAGAATACCACAGTATTCTGCTGTAGGAAAGCTGTTTTCACCGGTACCGAGAGAATTGCCGGATGGACGGGGATCTACACTGTTTGATGAGTTTATGATCGCCATGGCCGGTGTGCCTTCCAGAATCAGTGAGGGCATGTTGGTGTTGTCGGGAGATGTGTTGCTTTTATTCAATCCGCTGCAGATTGATGCACAGTTTCATGGGGCAGCCGCTATTTCTATGAAGGAGCCGGTTGAAACCGGTAAGAATCATGGTGTTTTTCTGAATGATGGTAAGGGAAATGTGAAGAATTTCCTGCACAAGCAGTCAGAGGAAAGCCTGCACTCCATGGGAGCAGTGAATGAGCATGGAGCAGTGGATCTGGATACAGGCGCTATCTTATTGAATGCAGAGCTTCTGCATGCCTTATATGGGTTGATCTCAACAGAAGGGAAGGTGGATGCTAAGAAATTTTCTGCCTTTGTCAATGACAGGGCCAGAGTTAGTTTCTATGGAGATTTCCTGTATCCGTTAGCGTCTGCGTCCACGCTGGAGCAGTATTATCAGGAGAAGCCCGAAGGGGAGGATACACTTGAGCTTCGGGAATGCAGAAGGCAGATCTGGGAGGCGCTTTCCCCTTTTTCCTTAAGGCTTTTGTGTCTGTCTCCGGCAAGATTCATCCATTTTGGAACCACTAAAGAGCTATTGAAACTGGTGACGGAAGAAATGCAGGACTATGAATTCTTGGACTGGAAGGGACAGGTGGTATCTACGGTCAGAGATTCGGCCCGATATGCGGCTTATAATTCTTACGTGGGCAGAAGGGCGCAGGTGGGGGAAGGTGCATACCTGGAGAATAGTTATGTGCTGGATGAGTCAGAGGTTGGTGCGGGCAGTATCGTATCCGGGCTGAAACTTCGTAATGTGAAAGTGCCTGCAGGTGTAGTGCTTCATGGACTGCCTCTGAAAGGCGGGAAATATGTGGCCAGAATTTATGGAGTATCAGACAATCCCAAGGAGGTAGTTTGGAAAAAAGGACAGAATGAGAATCTGTGGAACGCCCCATTATATCCTGTCTGTGATACCATGGAAGAAGCTGCTGCATGGGCTGTCAGGCTGTATGAGATGGAAGGTGAAGGAAATAACACCTACGATACAGAATGGCTCTCCTGTGAGAAGATCAGTCTGTGTGAAAGCTTTCAGCAGGCAGACATGGAGAAGGTGCTTGATTGGCAGAGTGATCTGGAAAATCGGATCATAAGCCGTACCTTCATGGACAGGCTGGCAGAGGGCGTCTATTATAAAGAGGCGCTTAAGGTGTTTGGACAAAAGGGGTTGACCGGTGAGATTTATCATACCTTGATGGGTGATGCTAAAGAAACTGATTTTTCCCTGAAAATCAGGATATATTATGCAGTGTCCAGACTGATGAAGGATGAAAACTTAAGATTTGACGGTCAGACTTATGATTATCCGGAGGGGCTTTGTTTTCAGACCATTCAAGAGGCAATTTATGATGTGGTGGTAAAGAAACTGCCGGATTCTTCTCTTTACAGAATCGCCCAGGACCGAGTGGATGTGAAGCTTCCTGTCCGCGTCAACTGGGGCGGCGGTTGGACGGACACACCACCCCATTGTAATGAGCAGGGTGGCGTGGTGTTGAATGCAGCCATTAGCCTGAACGGTATCCTGCCTGTGCAGATCACGGTAAAGAAGCTGCCAGAGTATTATGTGGAATTTGAAAGTCAGGATATTGGCGTCCATGGAATTGTCCGTTCGGTGGAAGAAATCCAGAACTGTCATAATCCTTATGATTCCTTTGCCCTTCATAAGGCGGCACTGATCGCTTGTGGTATTATTCCCTTAAGTGGAGGAGAAGAGAGCCTTGAGGAAATTCTGGAACGGATTGGAGGCGGCATTTACCTGTCCACCCAGGTGGTGGGTATCCCCAAAGGATCAGGCCTGGGAACCAGCAGTATTCTGGCAGGAGCCTGTGTGAAAGGTATCTTTGCATTCTTAGGTATTGACAAGCCGGTGGAGGAGCTGTATGGCATCGTTCTGTGCATGGAACAGATCATGAGTACCGGTGGCGGTTGGCAGGACCAGGTAGGTGGATTGACAGGCGGTATCAAGTTGCTTACTTCTGCACCGGGCATGGACCAGCAGATTCAGGCTTCTCAGATTCAGGTGCCGGCTAAAGCGATGCAGGAGCTGCAGGATCGCTTTGCGCTGATCTATACGGGACAGCGCAGACTTGCCCGCAATCTGCTTCGGGATGTGATCGGTAATTACATCGGAGCAAGGCCTAAGTCTCTTGCAGCACTTCAGGAGATGAAGCCTACGGCAGTGCTTATGGCCCATTATCTGGAGCGGGGAGAGATCGACGCTTTTGCGGAACTCTTAAATAAACATTGGGAATTGTCTAAACAGTTGGATGCAGGTTCTACCAACACTTGTATTGATCAGATCTTTCTGGCGTGCGAGGACTTGATCGATGCCAAATTTATCGTAGGGGCCGGCGGTGGCGGCTTCTTGATGGTGATTCTGAAGAAGGGTGTCAGTAAGGATGCGCTGAGAACGCGGCTTGCAGCTATTTTTCAGGATAGCGGTGTGGATGTGTGGGAGTCCCAGTTTGTGTGATTTGGTGTGGGTAAACAATAAAAGCCGGTACAGATTTTAAGTCTGTGCCGGCTTTGGGCTTTATAGGAAAGTTCTATGTTATGGCGAGGGGTTACCGAAGCTTCAAAATAGTACCTAAGAGACTTCTTCCCAAGGAAGCTCCCACATTGCCGCCCAGCTTCTTGCCGAAGCTGCCGCCAATGGATTTGCCCAGATTATTACCGATTTCTCGGCCAATGGTACCGGCAGCGGTGCTGGCTACACTTTTGACGCCGGAGGAAATTGCTTTCTTGCGCTTCTCAGCTTCTTTTTCCGCCAGACGAGCCTGACGCTCAGCTTCCTTCTCCGCCAGGCGAGCCTGGGCCTTGGCTTCTTTCTCTGCCAGAATTGCCTCTTCAGCAGCTTTCTTTTCCTGTGCTTCTTCCTCAGCGTCCTGTGCACGCTTGCGGACCAGGAATTCATAGGCCGAATCACGGTCTTCCATATTCTGATAACGCAGATACAGATTGTTCACCAATACTTCCTGTTTCTTTTCCTCATCTGAGATAGGTCCCATGAGACTTTGGGGCGGTAATACCTTACATTTTTGTACAATGCCGGGAATGCCTTCCTCGTCCAGGACAGAGATCAGTGCTTCGCCGGTTCCCAGAGCAGTTAACACTTCTTTGGTGTCAAAGGCAGGATTGGTGCGGAAGGAATTTGCCGCTGCTTTTACTGCCTTTTCATCGGTAGGGGTGTAGGCCCTCAGGGCATGCTGGATCTTATTGCCCAGTTGACTCAAAACACCATCGGGAATATCTCTGGGATTTTGGGTAATAAAGTAAATCCCCACACCTTTGGAACGGATCAGCTTCACAATCTGCTCAATCTTATCTTCCAAAGCTTTGGAAATATTGTCAAACAGAAGATGTGCTTCGTCAAAAAAGAAGATCATCCTGGGTTTATCACGGTCTCCGATCTCGGGCAGTGTCTCAAAGAGTTCTGAGAGCATCCACAAAAGAAAGGCAGAATATAGTGTGCCGTCATTGGCAAGGGTTCTGCAGTCCAAAATATTGATATTACCTTTTCCACCATCCCCACAGGCAAACCAGTCACTGATATTCAATGCAGGTTCTGCAAAAAACTGTTCCCCACCCTGGGTCTCAAGCGCTACCACATGGCGCAGGATGGCAGCCACACTCTGCTTGGAAATGTTGCCGTATTCCAGTGTAAAATCCTTGCTGTTTTCACTGACGTACTGCAGCATGGCCTTCAGATCCTTGGTGTCAATGAGCAATAGATCATTGTCGTCCGCAATTTTAAATACGATGGTCAAAATATCAGACTGGGTGGCGTTCAGATTCATCAGCTTGGACAAAAGAACAGGACCCATTTCAGAAATAGTAGTGCGCAAAGGAATCCCCATTTCACCATAGATATCCCAGAATACAGAAGGATAGGAATGATAGTCAAAGCCACACTGATCCAAGCCAAAACGCTTGATACGTTTCTGCATGTCCTCGCTGTTTACGCCGGGACGGCACATGCCGGACAGATCGCCCTTGACATCCGCAAGAAAAACAGGAACGCCGGCATCGCTGAAAGATTCAGCCAGAACTTTCAGGGTGATAGTCTTACCGGTACCTGTGGCACCGGCGATCAAACCGTGGCGGTTGGCCATCTTCGGTAAGATACATACTTTCTCTCCGTCGGCATCGCCGATCCAGATCTTATTGTTATAATACATGGTAATCCCTCCATTTACGATCTTTTTTGTGTTGTTATGTATTACACTTAGATTAAGTATACCTTGTATTGAGATAGACTGCAAGAAAAATTTGCGCAAGATAATGAAGAGGTGAGGTGGGAATAGGGAATGGAATTGTGGCCTTTTCACGAGCTTGCAATTCTACATCAGATTGTGTATAATAAGTAAAATTTTATTTTGTTATAAACAGACAAATTAAGCGAGGAAACAGTCAATGAAATTATTGATTATCAGACACGGTGATCCGGATTATAGTATAGATTCTCTCACAGAAAAGGGTTGGAAAGAGGCGGAGTATCTTTCACAAAAGCTTACAAAGCTGGACATTAAAGCATTTTATGTATCCCCTTTTGGCAGAGCCAAAGATACTGCATCCTGCACATTAAAGAAGCTGGGCAGGACAGCAGTGGAGAAAACATGGCTTAGAGAATTGCAGGTGGAGATCAGACGGCCGGACAGACCACAGAGGGATAGCATCCCCTGGGACTGGTTGCCCCAGGACTGGATGAAGGAAGAAAAGTACTACTGTTATGATAAATGGATGGATACCAAGATCATGCAGGATGGGAATATCCGGGAAGCGTATGAGTGGGTGACAATGGAGTTTGATAAGCTTCTGAAAGAACACGGATATGTCAGAGAAGAGCATTATTACAGAGTAGAGCAGGCCAATGAGGACACGCTGGTGTTTTTCTGTCATTTTGGTATAGAATGTGTTTTGTTAAGTCATCTGCTGAATATTTCACCTATGCAGCTTTGGCATGGAATGTGCGCAGCACCTTCTTCGGTGACTACGGTAGTGACGGAAGAGCGCAGAAACGGTATTGCTTCTTTCCGTATGCTCTCCTTTGGAGATATCTCACACCTGTATGCCAATGAGGAATCACCCTCTTTTGCCGCAAGGTTCTGCGAGTGTTTTGACAAGAAAGAACAGAGACACGATTGATCGTAAGGTGGTTGGAAAGGTGATAACAATGGAAAAACGTGTGCGCATGAGTACCCTGTGTTACATCGAAAAGGATGGCTGTTATCTGATGTTGCACAGAGTGGTTAAGAAAAACGATATCAATAAAGATAAATGGATCGGTGTAGGTGGCCATTTTGAAGCAGGGGAAAGCCCGGAGGAATGTGTGATACGGGAAGTAAAGGAAGAAACGGGTTATACGTTGACCTCCTATCGCTACAGGGGGATTGTTACCTTCGTGGCCGGTGATACGGAAGTGGAATATATGTCCCTTTTCACGGCGGATGGCTTCGAAGGCGTATCCACTGCCTGCGATGAGGGTATTCTTGAGTGGGTGCCTATAGAGAAGGTGCATGAACTGAATCTCTGGGAGGGAGACAAAATTTTCTTTAGATTGTTGGCAGAAGAGATTCCTTTTTTCTCTTTGAAGCTTGTATATGATGAAAGCGGAAAACTGGAATCTGCCGTTCTGAATGGAAAAGCCATGAGGCGGATCGCAGATGGAAGTTGGAAACTTTGCCGGGATTAATCACAGCCGTCTGAATTGCACTTGTCGTGATCATGGTCGGCCTTGGGATGTTCGTGGATGTAATTAAGGTTAAATTTCTCCTGATGGGGATCTTGCCCGGCGATGTATCGGTGGGCTGCGTCTTTACACAGACTGTCATCAACCTTGCAGTACCGGTTCCTTTCCTGGCAGCATTCTTCCGACAGGGAATGACTGTATAATAGGTGAGCCTGTAAGAGATTGTTCTGTGCTACCAGACGCAAGGTCTTAGTCAGAAGAGGACATGTTTCACAGTCTACTTCACAGATGTCTTTCAGTGCATGGGACAGATTCAGAATATCAGAGGAAGATATAGGCATAAAAAGGCTTCCTTTTTGTGCTCTTATGATAGCATATTCCGAGTGGCATGGCCCTGTGCCAAGCAAAGACTTTTTCTCATGAAAAAACCTGAGCTGGTGAAATAGGCCCGCTCAGGTTAATGAATTATTGTTCGTAAAGTTCATCCAAAGTTCCAAAAGTATACCCCATTTCCTCCCACCGGGTCAACAATTCATCCAGAATCTCCCCATTGGTCTTAGAAGTATTATGAAGCAGCACAATAGCTCCCGGATGGATTCTTTTGCACAGTTTAGAAAGAGCTTCCTCATGAGAAGGCTGTTTATCCACATTCCAATCCACATACGCCAGACTCCAGAAGAAGGTATAATACCCCAGATCCTTAGCTATTTTAAGATTCTCCTTACTATACTTCCCCTGAGGCGGCCGATAGAAAGGCAGCATATCCTGCCCGGTCATTTCCTTATACAACGAAGACACCCCATCCACCTCTTCTTTAAACTTCTCTACAGAAGAGATACTTGACATATCAGGATGATGATACGTATGATTCCCGATGGTATGCCCCTCATCCACCATCCTTTTCACCAAAACCGGTGCCGATTCCAGATAATGTCCCACCACAAAAAAAGTGGCCGACACATTATGCTTCTTCAACGCATCCAACATCATCCCCGTATACCCATTCTCATACCCACAGTCAAATGTCAGATAAATCACCTTCTCCTCACTCCCCCCCACATAAAACGCATTATACTGAGCCAGATCTTTCGCAGAGATATTCCCCGAAGGCTGCTCCCCCTCTGCCCCAAATCCCAGCCCCCAATTATCCGGTTCCAACAAAACCCCTCGACTTTCCACTGCAAACTCCTCACTCAGATACCCGACCCCTCTCCCTACAAAAAACATAGAAAACAGAAACGCCAGCGCCCCCACAATCTGTCCGCCTCTCGCCACCCATTCCTTCCGATTTCCCTTCAAATTTTCCGTAATTTCATCCAATTTCCCCTGCCACCATCCTTTTTCCTTCATAAAACACACCATCCTAAATCAGCGCAAAACACGCCACCTTTCCACCATTATATGCACCACCCCCGTTTACTTATGTGAATTTACCATGCAAGTATAGCTTATTTACATAAAACACCTGTGCCCCTGCTCTCAACCTATCCACCAGCCTCCTCCCACTGCCCAAGCCCTCACCGAAGTGTAACGGTCCAACTATGCTGAAAAACCCACAACACCCCCTAGACAATTTTATACAATTTTGTGCAAATTACGATTCCCTTTTTTAAATAATTGTGGTATACTTAATTATGTATGTGTAAATAATGAAATGAAGAGGTAACCTTCATCTATATATAGGAGGAAATAAGATGCCAAAAAGAACTGATATTCACAAGGTATTGATCATTGGCTCAGGTCCCATTATCATCGGCCAGGCCTGCGAATTCGACTATTCCGGTACTCAGGCGTGTAAAGCCCTGCGCTCACTGGGATATGAGATTGTGTTGGTAAACTCCAATCCCGCTACGATCATGACTGATCCGGAGACGGCAGATGTGACATATATCGAGCCACTGAATGCAGAGCGTATGGAGCAGATCATTGCCAAGGAAAGACCCGATGCACTGCTTCCCAACCTGGGCGGACAGTCCGGACTGAATCTCTGTGCAGAGCTTGCCCAGAAAGGCATTCTGGACAAATATAATGTAAAAGTCATCGGCGTGCAGGTAGATGCCATCGAACGTGGTGAGGACCGTATTGAATTTAAGAAAGCCATGAATGCCCTAGGCATTGAGATGGCTCGCAGTGAAGTGGCTTACACTGTAGAGGAAGCACTGAAGATCGCAGATGATCTTGGTTATCCTGTAGTACTGCGTCCTGCATACACCATGGGTGGTGCCGGCGGCGGCCTGGTTTATAATAAAGAAGAACTGAAGGTCGTATGTGCCCGCGGACTGCAGGCCAGTCTGGTAGGCCAGGTCCTGGTAGAGGAATCCATTCTTGGCTGGGAAGAGTTGGAAGTAGAGGTTGTGAGAGATGCGGATAATAACATGATCACTGTCTGCTTCATCGAGAATATCGATCCTCTTGGCGTACACACCGGAGACTCTTTCTGTTCCGCTCCCATGTTGACCATCTCTGAAGAAACCCAGCGCAGATTGAAGGAGCAGGCATTTAAGATCGTAGAATCCGTAGAGGTTATTGGCGGCACCAATGTACAGTTCGCTCATGACCCTGTGAGTGACCGTATCATTGTCATCGAGATCAACCCCAGAACATCCCGGTCCTCCGCTTTGGCATCGAAGGCAACAGGATTCCCCATCGCTTTGGTCAGCGCTATGCTGGCAACCGGGTTGACACTGAAGGACATCCCTTGCGGTAAATATGGTACACTGGACAAGTATGTTCCCGATGGAGATTATGTAGTAATTAAGTTTGCCCGCTGGGCATTTGAGAAGTTTAAGGGAGTAGAGGACAAGCTGGGTACCCAGATGCGCGCCGTAGGTGAGGTTATGAGTATCGGTAAGACCTACAAGGAGGCTTTCCAGAAGGCTATTCGTAGTCTGGAAACCGGTCGCTATGGTCTGGGCCATGCCAAGGATTTTGACACCCTTACCAAGGAACAGTTGCTTCACAAGCTGATCACTCCCTCCAGTGAGCGTCATTTTATCATGTACGAGGCATTGCGTAAAGGTGCAACCGTAGAAGAGATCCATGAGATCACTAAGGTAAAGCATTGGTTCATTGAGCAGATGAAAGAACTGGTAGAGGAAGAAGAGGCACTGAGCGCCTGCAAGGGCAGTTTGCCCGGTGATGAGATGCTGATCACTGCCAAGAAGGATGGTTTCTCTGACAAGTACTTAAGCCAGATTCTGGAGATTCCGGAAGCGCAGATCAGAGAACAACGCATTGCTCTTGGTGTAGAGGAAGCATGGGAAGGGGTACATGTAAGCGGTACCAAGGACAATGCTTACTATTACTCCACCTACAATGCACCTGACAAGAATCCGGTGAACACCGACAAGCCTAAGATCATGATCCTGGGCGGCGGTCCTAACCGTATCGGACAGGGTATTGAATTTGACTACTGCTGTGTACACGCTTCTCTGGCACTGAAGAAGCTGGGCTTTGAAACTATCATCGTAAACTGTAACCCTGAGACCGTGTCCACAGACTACGATACTTCAGATAAGCTGTATTTCGAGCCTCTGACACTGGAAGATGTATTGAGTATTTACAAGAAAGAGAAGCCTTTAGGTGTGATTGCACAGTTTGGAGGCCAGACACCTCTGAATCTGGCAGCAGATCTGGAGAAGAACGGAGTCCGCATTCTGGGAACTGCTCCTTCTGTCATCGATCTGGCAGAAGACCGGGACCTGTTCCGTGCTATGATGGAGAAGCTGGAGATTCCCATGCCTGAATCCGGTATGGCTACTACGGTAGAAGAAGCGCTGGATATCGCTCACAAGATTGGCTATCCTGTAATGGTACGTCCTTCTTACGTGCTGGGCGGACGCGGCATGGAAGTGGTATATGATGATGACAATCTGACTGCTTATATGAATGCGGCAGTAGGTGTGACTCCGGATCGCCCGATCCTCATCGACCGTTTCCTGAATCACGCCACAGAGTGCGAAGCAGATGCCATCAGTGACGGTACTCATGCATTTGTACCTGCTGTTATGGAGCATATTGAGCTTGCAGGTGTACACTCCGGTGACTCCGCATGTATCATTCCTTCCAAGCATATTTCGGAAGAGAATGTAAAAACCATTAAAGAATACACCAGAAAGATTGCAGAAGAGATGCATGTCAAAGGTCTGATGAACATGCAGTATGCGATCGAGAATGATAAAGTATATGTACTGGAAGCCAACCCCAGAGCATCCCGTACCGTACCTTTGGTATCCAAGGTCTGCAATATCCGTATGGTGCCTCTGGCTACCGACATTATTACTTCTGACATTACCGGACGGCCGTCACCTGTTCCGGAATTGAAGGAGCAGGACATCCCTTACTATGGTGTAAAGGAAGCTGTCTTCCCCTTCAATATGTTCCAGGAAGTAGACCCTGTACTGGGACCTGAGATGCGCTCCACCGGTGAGGTGCTGGGTCTGTCCATATCCGACGGTGAAGCTTTCTACAAGGCACAGGAAGCTACGCAGTCCAAACTTCCGTTAAGCGGTACCGTGCTGATCAGCGTAAACCGTAAGGACAGAGCAGAATCCGTAGAGGTTGCAAGGACCTTTGCAGAAGCAGGCTTCCGCATCCTGGCTACCGGCAACACCTACCAGATCATCACTGATGCAGGAATTACTGCTGAGAAGGTGAATAAACTGTATGAAGGTCGTCCCAATATTCTGGATCTGATGACCAATGGCAAGATTGATCTCATCGTCAACTCCCCCATCGGTCAGGATCGCGTAAGCGACGATAGCTACCTGCGTAAGGCGGCTATCAAGTATAAGATTCCTTATATGACCACCATCGCAGCTGCCAAGGCTACCGCAGACGGTATCCTGTATGTGCAGAAGCACGGAAATGGAGAGGTGCAGTCTTTGCAGGAGCTGCATGCGCAGATTAAGAATAAATAAATAGTGCAACAAACAGAGCAGCCTTGCTGAGTGAGAACTTAGGAGGCTGCTTGTGAACTTTCCTACAAAGACGCTGAAGAAGGAGGAACAAGTATATGAACAATCCATACATAGGACATGAGTCCCAACTTTATGGAATCGAAGAACACAGATTAGTAGGCGGCAAGGGAGACGGTATGCGTCTTTTGATGGTGAATAACGGCAAGGGACTGGAACTTACAGTATCAGCAGACCGCGCCTGTGATATTTCCCGCTTGCGTTACAGAGGCATCAATATGTCATATTTTTCACCCTGCGGATATGTAGCCCCTGCATATTATGAATCCAAGGGAGCAGACTGGTTAAAATCTTTTACCGCAGGTTTTTTGACTACTTGTGGTTTGCAGTCAGTAGGATCTCCCTGTATTGATGAGGGGGAAGAGTTGCCGCTTCATGGCTCTATTGCCAACACGCCCTCAGAGCATGTGTATTGGTATGAGGAGGAAGATGCTCTTGTGATTAAGGCAACAGTAAGAGATGAAGTGATTTTTGGAAGAAAGCTTCGTTTCTTCCGTGAGCTTCGCATCAGTCTGACAGAGAATAAATTTGTTATCAAAGATACCATACAGAATACCGGTGACACCACCCAGCCTTTTGAGATTCTGTATCATATGAACATGGGATATCCGCTCTTAGACGAGGACAGTATCATAGAGATCCCGGCATATGCCGTGGAGCCCAGAAATGCTCATTCGGCAAAGGATATTGATAATTGCCTGCAAGCGATCAAGCCTCAGTCCGGGTACATAGAGGAATGCTTTTATCACAAGTTTGAAGAACAGGGAAAAGCTTCTATTTATCAGCCTAAGCTTGACCAGGGTCTGGAGATCTCTTTTGACGCCGGCCAGTTGGATGCCTTTGTTCAATGGAAGATGATGGGATACCGAGATTACGTGATGGGCTTAGAGTGTGGTAACTGCTATCCGGACGGACGTGACGTGATGAGGCAGAAGGGAATGCTGAAATTCCTTGCACCCGGAGAGAGTAAGACGTATGAAGTAACGGTTAGAATGTTAGACAAACAGTAAATAAGAAACCGGCCACTGGTATCAGGGCCGGTTTCTTATTTGCGGGATAATTATTTCGTCATAGGAATCTTGTGAACAACTCTGCGGTAAAGCTTCCAGAGAATTACACCGGGAAAGCTGACAACAAGATAAAGGGTGGACAGTACGCCTGCGATACCTCCGATAATTGCGATGATCAATATCAATGGACTCATATATGTAACTCCCTTCTGAGAAAACTGCCATGTTTATCATACGTGTTTTAGGGAAAAAAGAAAATAGTTCTGAAACGATCTTAACAAGATTTTTTCGGATTATTAACAGGGTCTTAACGAGCTGGCAGCAAATGACATTCAGCCACGGTCTTTTGTGGCTACTTTTTCCCGGGAATGAGTTGCAGAATTTGGAAATGTCCTGTATAATAGTGGTATTGAAGTAATAAAAAAGAAGGAGATTAAGCTATGAGTATGACACTGGAACAGGTCAAGGATAAGCTTGAGAAATATGGTCAGCAGCATTTGTTAAAATATTATGACGAGCTGACACAGGAGCAGAAGCAAGCGTTGCTTGAGCAGATAGAGATTACGGATATGTCTATTTTGGAGGCTTGTCACCACAGAGAGGAAATGGCGCAGAAGGGGGTGATTACACCTCTGGCGGCCATGCAGCTTAGTGAGATTGAAGCTAATAAGGAGAGCTTTACGGCTACCGGTCTGGAGGCGATCCGGGGCGGTAAGGTAGGTGCAGTACTTCTTGCAGGCGGTATGGGTACCCGCCTTGGTTCTGACGACCCTAAGGGCATGTACAACGTAGGTTTGACCAGAAATCTTTACATTTTTGAATGCCTGATCAATAATCTTATGGATGTGGTGAAGCAGGCAGGTGCTTGGATCCATCTGTTTGTTATGACCAGTGACAAGAATCATGAGGCAACTGTTACATTTTTGAATGAGCATAATTTCTTTGGTTACAGTGCTGAGTATATTCATTTCTTCAAACAGGAGATGGCTGCAGCCACGGATTATGAAGGCAAAATATATCTGGAGGAGAAAGGGAAACTTTCCACTTCGCCCAATGGTAATGGTGGCTGGTTCATTTCCCTGAAAAATGCAGGTCTTCTGGACATGGTTCATCAGGAGGGCATCGAGTGGATCAATGTATTTGCAGTGGACAATGTACTCCAGAGAATCGCGGATCCCTGCTTTATTGGTGCTACCATTCAGAAGAATTGTGTAGTAGGATCCAAGGTAGTACGTAAGAGTGCTCCCGATGAGAAGGTAGGCGTTATGTGCCTGGAAGACGGCAGACCTTCTATCGTAGAATACTACGAGTTGACAGAAGAAATGATGCATGCTAAAGATGCAAACGGTGACCCTGCGTATAACTTTGGTGTGATCTTGAATTATTTATTTAAAGAAAAAGATTTAGAAAAAATGATGGCTTCTCTGCCGTTGCATATCGTGGAGAAAAAGATTCCTTATCTGGATGAAAATGGTGAGCTGGTAAAGCCGGAAACACCAAATGGTTATAAATTTGAAAGCCTTGTACTGGATATGATTCACCAGCTTGATAGTTGTCTGCCGTTCGAGGTAGTCCGCAGTAAAGAATTTGCTCCCATTAAGAATAAGACAGGTGTGGATTCTGTAGATAGCGCACGACTTTTGTTGGTAGAGAATGGTGTGGTTCTGTAGTCATTATTCATGCAAGGAGAGCAAGTTATGAAAATTTTAGTAACCGGCGGTGCCGGATTTATTGGAAGTCATACAGTAGTAGAGCTTCAGGAAGCAGGCTACGATGTAGTAGTTCTGGACAATCTCAGCAATTCTTCAGAGAAATCGCTGGAGAGAGTAGAGAAGATCACAGGGAAGAAGGTGCCTTTCTACAAGGCAGACATTCTGGACAGAGAAGCACTGGAAGAGATCTTTTCGAAAGAAGAGGTAGATGCAGTCATTCACTTTGCAGGTCTAAAGGCAGTAGGCGAGTCTGTGCAGAAGCCTTGGGAGTACTATGAGAACAACATCGCAGGTACTCTCACACTGGTAGATGTGATGAGAAAGCATGGAGTGAAGAATATCATATTCTCCTCTAGTGCAACAGTATATGGCAGTCCTGCATTTATTCCCATTACCGAGGAGTGCCCGAAAGGACAGTGCACCAACCCTTATGGCTGGACCAAATCCATGCTGGAGCAGGTGCTCAGTGATATCCAAAAGGCTGATCAGGAATGGAACATTATCCTGCTTCGTTACTTTAACCCTATCGGTGCGCACCAGAGCGGAACCATCGGCGAGAACCCCAATGGTATCCCCAACAACCTGATGCCTTATATTACGCAGGTGGCTGTTGGTAAGTTGAAAGAGCTGGGCATATTCGGGGATGATTATGATACCCATGATGGAACCGGTGTGCGCGATTACATTCACGTAGTGGATCTGGCAAGAGGTCATGTGAAGGCGCTGAAGAAGATTGAAGAAAAGGCAGGACTTAAAATTTACAATCTTGGAACAGGAACCGGTTACAGTGTTCTTGATATAGTGAAAAACTTTGAGGCGGCAAACGGCGTAAAGATTCCTTATGTGATCAAGCCCCGCCGTGCAGGTGATATTGCTACCTGTTATGCAGACCCGGAGAAGGCTAAGCAAGAGCTGGACTGGGTTGCTGAGTATGGCATCAGAGAGATGTGCGAAGATGCCTGGAGATGGCAGAAGAACAATCCTAATGGGTATGAGGATTAAATCACCCGGGGTGGCGCAATGGCGGGGGGCCTGAAAAGGGGGACGCCCCGACAGTAAGCCGGAATCGGCAGGAGGCAGGTACTCTTAGGGGGATTTTGCAGTTGCAATGATGTAAGTACTTCTAAGAGGCATGAGGACCTTGCAAATAAAGTGAAGGGCAAAGCCCAAAGTGCAAAACTCGCGCT